>JAKSUK010000016.1 GCA_024409095.1 Clostridium sp. | reverse complement strand
TTCTGCTTCTTCTAGTGGTTTACTATTTAATATCTTTATAAGCATTCTCATTGCAACAGATCCCATATCGTAACTTGGCTGTTTGACTGTAGTTAATTTTGGATAGAAGTAAGATGCAACAGCATTATTGTTAAATCCTATTACGCTTACGTCTTTTGGAGTATTTACTCCTTTTTCTCTTAATCCATTTATAGCACCCATAGCTATTTCATCAGATGCACATATTATTCCATCAAAGCTTTTTCCTAAAGCTAAGAAGTTTTCTGCTGCTTTGTATCCGCTTTTAACTTTTAATCCTTCAAAATAAATTAAATCTTCATCTATACTTATTCCAGCTTCATTTAATGCTTTTTCATATCCAATATATCTATCTCCCCAAGCATTAGCACAACTTTTATCAACACCTATGAAGGCAATATTTTTTACCCCTTTATTAAGAAGGTATTTTGTTGCTTCATATGTTGCTTCAATATTATCTATGTATACACTTGGAAGTCTTCCTTCTCTATCTTTTGTCTCAACTAAAACAGTCTTTAAATCTAATTCATTTATTATATCTAATGTTTCTTCTTCTAATGATGAACTCATATAAATTACACCATCAACCATTTTTTCTTTTAATACTCTTAAGTAATCTTTTTCCTTATCTGAATCAAAATCAGAATTACATAAAATCACATTGTAATCATATATATTTGCAACATCTTCTGCGCCTCTAACAATTTCAGGATAGAATCCACTTGATATATCTGGAACTAGTATTCCGATAGTCTTAGTTTTTTGCGTCTTAAGACTTCTTGCAACTATATTAGGTCTATATCCTAATTTCTTTATTGCATCTAATACCTTTTTCTTTGTATCTTCATTAACAACATCTATATCATTTAAAACTCTTGATACCGTAGCTATTGAAACGCCAGCTTCTCTTGCAACATCCTTTATAGATGTAGCCATAATAACATCACTCCATTTTCATAAATTTAATTAATTTATTATATCATTAAAATTTAACATTTTCATTCTTATATTTATATTCTTTCAAAAAAAGGTAGGAATTATAACAAATCCCTACCTTGTTTATTATTTATTATTTTACAACTTCTACAGCCATATTTAGCTTTTCGCCATTTATTGTTGTTTCAGTGTATTCTCTCTCTAATCCAAATAATATTTCTTCAGTTAAAGTATCTCTCTTTATAACATCAGCAAACTTTTTAACAACGTTTATTAACATTTCATTTTCTGATACATATAACTTAATCTTATCAGCTACTTGGAATCCACTTTCTTTTCTCATATTTTGAATCTTAGAAATCATTTCTCTAACGTGTCCTTCTTCTCTTAATTCTTCTGAAATATGAGTATCAAGAACAACACCTATAGAACCTTCACCAGCAAAAGCATATCCTTCTAATCCTTGCATTGTTACAAGTAGATTTTCTTTATTTAATTCAATTTCAGTTCCATCTACATTAATTGTAACAACTCCACCATTTTGGATAGTTTGAGCTAATTCCATTTGGTTTCTAGCACCGATTTCTTTTCTTATTTGAGGTATCATCTTACCATAAGCTCTACCTAATACAGGAAGATTAGGTTTTATTTCAAAGTTAACATGAGTTGAAAGGTCAGCTCCAAATTCAACTGTCTTAATATTTAACTCATCAGTTATGATATCTCCATAGTATTCTGGAAGTGAATCTGTTGAAACAAGCATTTTAGATAATGGCTGTCTATTCTTAATATTAGCACCATTTCTTGCACTTCTTCCAAGCTTAACTATTTTATAAGCTAAATCCATTTCAGCTTCTAAGTTTTTATCTATAGCTTTTTCATCAACTTCTGGCCATAAGCATAAGTGAACACTTTCTTCTGCTTCAGGATTTAAGTTAACTACTAAGTTTTGATAAATTTCTTCTGTTATGAATGGAACGAATGGAGCTGCAACTTTAACTAAAGTAGTTAATACTCTATATAATGTTACATAAGCACCAACTTTATCATCTGTTAATGTTTCAGACCAATATCTTGCTCTATTTCTTCTTACATACCAGTTAGATAATTCATCTGTGAAATCTTCTATTGCTAAAGCAGAATTAGTTATATCGTATGAATTTAATTTAGCATCAACTTCTTTAACTAATGTGTTTAATTTAGACATAATCCACTTATCCATTACGTTATCTGATACGAAATCAGCATATTTTATTGGATTGAATTTATCTAAATCAGCATATAATACGTAGAATGAATAAACATTCCATAATGTACTTAAGAACTTTCTACCTGCTTCAGATACATCATCTGTAGAGAATCTTGTTGGAAGCCATGGAGCACTTGCAGTGTAGAAATGCCATCTTGTAGCATCTGCACCTTCGCTACCTAATACTTCAAATGGATCAACAACATTACCCTTAGATTTAGACATCTTTAAGCCTTTCTTATCAAGAACGTGACCTAAAACTATACAGTTTTCAAATGGGTTTCTATCAAATACAGCAGTTGAAATTGCAAGTAATGTATAGAACCATCCTCTTGTTTGGTCAACAGCTTCTGAAATAAATTGAGCTGGGTAATTTTGTTCAAATAATTCTTTATTTTCAAATGGATAATGTAATTGAGCAAATGGCATTGATCCTGAATCGAACCAGCAGTCAATAACTTCTTTAACTCTTTGCATTTCCTTACCACATTCACTACAGTTTAAGTGAACTGCATCTATATATGGTTTGTGTAATTCTATATCTTCTGGAACATTTACACCTTTATTCTTTAATTCTTCAATGCTTCCGATACATTCTTTATGTCCACATTCACATTCCCAAATAGGAAGTGGAGTTCCCCAGTATCTATCTCTTGAAATACCCCAGTCAATAACATTTTCTAAGAACTTACCAAATCTACCTGTTCTTATGTTATCTGGATACCAGTTAATTTTATTATTATTTTCTATAAGCTTATCTCTTAGAGTTGTCATTGCAACAAACCAGCTTTCCTTTGGATAGTAAAGAAGTGGTGTGTCACATCTCCAACAGTGTGGATATGAGTGTAAGTGCTTTTCAGCCTTGAATAATCTATTATTTTCTTCAAGCCATTTACAAATGCTATCATCACATTTCTTAACGAACTTACCAGCCCATGGAGTTACTTCTTCTACGAATTTACCTTCTTTATCAACTAAGTTGATGAAAGTGATTCCATTAGCTTTAGCAACTAAGCTATCATCTTCGCCATAAGCAGGTGCAATATGAACTATACCAGTACCATCTGATAATGTTACATAATCACCATGAATTACTTCAAAAGCTTTTCCTTCAACTTTTCCAAATGGCATTAATTGTTCATACTTAGTTCCTAATAATTCAGTTCCTTGGAACTCTCTTACTAATTCAAAATCTTCTCCTAAAACTTTAGGTGCTAAATCTTTAGCTAAAATTAATATTTCATCATTAACTTTTGCTTCAATATAAGTATAAGCTTTGTTTATACATAAAGCTAAGTTTGATGGTAATGTCCAAGGAGTTGTTGTCCATGCTAATATATATTTGTTTTCTTCATCTGCAACTTTAAATTTAGCAATTGCAGTTAAGTCTTTAACATCCTTGTATCCTTGAGCAACTTCGTGTGAAGATAATGCAGTTCCACATCTTGGGCAGTATGGCATTACTTTATGTCCTTCATATAAAAGACCTTTATCCCACATTTGTTTTAATGCCCACCATACTGATTCAATGTATGGATTATGATAAGTTACATATGGATTTTCCATATCAACCCAGTAACCTATTTGCTCAGTCATTTTTTCCCACATGCTAACATATGTAAAAACGCTTTCCTTACATTCTTTAACGAATTTTTCTACTCCGTATCCTTCAATTTGTTCTTTTCCTGAAATACCAAGTTTCTTTTCTATTTCAAGCTCAACTGGAAGACCATGAGTATCCCAACCTGCTTTTCTTATAACTTTATATCCCTTCATAACTTTATATCTTGGGATAATATCTTTCATAACTCTTGTTAAGATATGACCTATATGTGGCTTTCCATTTGCTGTTGGAGGTCCATCATAAAATGTGAAATATTCACCATCTTGATTCATATCAAAGTTTTTCTTTATTACATTTCTTGCAGTCCAAAGGTTTGCAATTTCTTTTTCCATTCCCACAAAACCTTGTGACAATTCAACTTTCTTATACATAGAATTCTCCTCTCCATATTTTTATATAAAACCAAAATTTCTTTTGGATTACTCACCTATCAATATTATTGACCTTAATTTAGTAAATTAGTCCATTGGTATATTTCTTAATTATTTCTGAAAATAAAAAAAGCCTCATCCATAAAAGGACGAAGTTTTACTTTCGCTATACCACCTATTATTAAAAGACTTTAAATATTATAAAAATTAAGCCTAAATTTTCAGATACTATCATATCCTAATCTTTAACGCAGATATACGGGATAAACTTAATTACAATTCTTTGTTTTCGGTCTCCAACTCCTAGGTGATTTTCCTTATACTATCTTGTGATTTCACACCAACCAATCACTCTCTTAAAAGACACTATATAAGTACTTTTCCTATTCACAGTTATTGTATTAATTATATTATACTAATTTATTCATTGTCAATTAACTATCATAATTTTGTTAATGTTGACTAACTATTTTAAAAATGATTTAATCATACTAAAATACATAAATTAAGATTTAGGAGAATAACTATGGAAAATGATGAATTAAGACAACAAGTTTTAGATAAAATGACAAAAACTTGTCCTTGTAGAGTTGTTACAAGAGCTAGAATAAAAGAATCTATTAGAAATGGTGCTCATACTGTGGAAGCTGTTGCTAAAGAAACTGGTGCAACTACTGGAAGCTGTAAAGGCTGTAGATGTAAATCTAAAATTCAAGAATTAATTACAGAATATTTAGAAACAAAATAATATATTTTAGAAATTATCAATTATGATGAATTATGAAAGAAAGTAATATATTTTATTATTCGATTTCCTTCTTAATTCATCATTTATACTAGCTTAGTTTTCTAATAAATGATTTTAGCTTAGCAATAAAGACTTTTTCTTCTATTGGTTTAACTATAATATCATCTGCTCCACTATCTATTACATCTGCAAGAAGATTAGGATTGTTTAAAGATGTTACAGCAAAAATTAATGCTTCTTCATTTTTTTCTCTTAATTCGGTAATTATATTTTTACCAAATTCATCTTTTAAAACTAAATCTATAAGATATATATCAAATTCACTTCTGCTTTTTGTTAATTCAATACCTGATTCAAAATATCTAACTGACTTTATTTTATATCTATCAAATATATCTTTTAAGTGAAGTCTTGAAAAATGACTATCTTCTATTACTGCTATCTCTCTTTCTCTTAGCATATCTAAATATTTATCACCTTTAAAAATGTTATCTATGTATTTTATTAATGCTTCATTAACTTCTTCTTTATCTATATATTGAATAACTCCTAAATTCATAAACTGTTGCATATTTGCATTTAACTTATTACCTGATAAAATGCAAATTGGAATATCTGGATATGAATAAGTTATATTTTTAATGAATTCTTCACACTTCATACCATTTCCCTCAAGAGAACTAATAATTAAGTCAACATCAAACTCTTCTAATAATATTAGAGCTTCATTATAACTATTTGTAGATAAATATTCATATTCACTATCGTTAAATTTTGCTTTTATAACTTCAACAAAAAAGATGCTTGGCTCAATATGCAAAACTGTCTTCATTTTAATTTTTGCTAGAATATGACATTCCAGCGCCTCCTCTTTCTACAATAATTTAATACATCTATTTTTCGTATATAATTTTAATTTCTAAATATGGTTTTAAGATTATTATATAGGATTATAAGCGCATTTTTGTTAACAAATTGTAAAAAGTGAAAATGAAAGAATTTTTCATTTCCACCTTTTGTTTTTACTGTATATAAGGCACAATTAACCCATTAAAATCATATATATGTCATACTATAATTTATAATATAAAACCCAATCGATAATTCCACCACAAGTTAATATTGTTAGTGTAACAAATAACATTACATATTTATATGAAAGTATTTTATATCGTTTCTTCCATTCATTAATATATTGCATTGGTTTTTCTTTTTTCTTTTTCATAATAAGTATTGCTACCAATATCATACCAAATGCACCAATAAAAATAAGTACCGTCTTTATCACACTTACAATATTAATTATATTTCCTTTATAACTAAACAAACATATTATTGCTATTACTATAGATAAACTTACTGTTAATGTTATTCCAATAGCTATACATTTAAATATATCATTAAATATTTGACTTAATTTTTTCATTTGCATTACCTATCCTATCATTTTAGTCATATAAGTGACATGCAACATAATGGTCTTTTTCAACTTCCTTAAATAAAGGAACTTCTTTTTTACAAATATCCATACACTTACTACATCTTCCTTGAAATTTACATCCTGGAGGAGTATTTATTGGACTTGGTACATCTCCTTCAAGCATTATTCTCTGTCTATTTTCTTCAACATCTGGATCTGCTATTGGAATAGCTGACATAAGAGCTTCAGTATATGGATGCTTAGGATTTTCATATAATGTTTCTGATTTAGCAAGTTCAACCATATTTCCTAAGTACATAACTGCAACTCTATCTGAAATATGCTTTACCATAGCTAAATCATGTGCTATGAAAAGATAAGTTAATCCTAACTCCTTTTGAAATTTAATAAGCATATTTGCTACTTGTGCTTGAATAGAAACATCAAGAGCAGATATAGGTTCATCACAAAGAATAAACTTTGGCTCTACAGCAAGTGCTCTAGCAATTCCTATTCTTTGCCTTTGTCCACCTGAAAACTCATGAACAAATCTATTGGCATGTTCTTTATTTAATCCAACTTGCTCTAATAATTTATATACTCTTTGTTTTCTATCTTCCTTATTTTTTGCAAGTCCATGAATATCAATACCTTCAGCTATAATATCTGCCACTGTCATTCTTGGATTTAAAGAAGCATATGGGTCCTGAAATATTATTTGAACTTCTTTTGTAAAGTCTTTTTTTTCTTTTCCTTTTAATCCATGAACATTTTTTCCTTTATAAAAGACTTCGCCTTGTGTCTTATCGTACATTCCAATTACAGTTCTTCCACAAGTAGTTTTCCCACAACCTGATTCTCCAACAAGACCTAATGTTTCTCCTTCCCTAACAAAGAAAGAAACATCATCAACAGCTTTTAAAACTGATCCTCCACCAACGTTAAAATGCTTTTTTAAATTTTTAACTTCTAGTATTACATTTCCTTCTTTGCCCATCAATCTCTACCTCCAATAGCTAATTCTAAAACAGCACTAGGTACTTCTCCATCATATAACCAACATTTTGCAATATGTCCATCTTCAAACTTATATTCTGTTGGTTCTTCTTCTAGACATATATTCATACAATACTTACATCTCTTAGCAAAACCACAACCTTTAGGAGGTGCTATTAAATCTGGAGGCGTTCCTGGTATAGTCTCAAGAATTTGCTTTCCTTTCCACTCTAATTTAGGTACTGCATTTAGCAATGCCCATGTATATGGATGCTTTGGATTATAGAATATTTCTTTTTTACTTCCTCTTTCTATAATTTGTCCTGCATACATAACTGCTATCTTATCAGCCATTCCTGCAACAACACCAAAATCGTGAGTTATCAAAATTACTGCTGTATTTAATCTATCCTTTAAATCATTTATAAGTTCTAATATCTGTGCCTGTATTGTAACATCTAAAGCTGTTGTTGGCTCATCAGCTATTAAAATCTTTGGCTCACAAGCAACTGCTATAGCAATCATAGCTCTTTGTCTCATACCACCTGAAAATTCATGTGGATATTGATTAATTCTCTTTTCAGCATTAGGAATTCCTACAAGCTTTAATATTTTTATTGCTTCTTCTTTAGCAGATTTTTTATCCATATTTCTATGAATAATAAGATTCTCCATTATCTGCTTACCAATTTTCATTGTTGGATTTAGGGATGTAAGTGCATCTTGAAATATCATTGCACAATCTCCACCTCTAAATTCTCTAATCTTTCTTTTATCATAATCTAAAATATTTTCACCATTAAAAAGTATCTTACTACAATTTTTAATTTCACCTTGTGGTGCTTCAACAAGTCTCATTATTGCCCTTGAAGTAACACTTTTACCACAACCCGATTCTCCAACAATAGCTAAAACCTCACCTTTATCTACAGAAAAAGAAACACCTCTAACTGACTGTACCTCTCCTGCATAAGTATGATAAGATACCTTTAAATTTTCAACTTCTAATATTCTAGTATTCATAAATTTACCCCCTATTGTCTAAGCTTCGGATCTAAAGCATCTCTAAGTCCATCTCCCAATATATTAAATGATAATATTAAAAGTACTAATACTAATGTTGGGAATAATAATTGATATGGATAAAATGCCATAGAAGCTTGTCCAGCTGATAGTAATGAGCCTAAACTAAATTTTGGTGTTGCAAGTCCCATCCCTAAGAATGATAATGATGTTTCTGCAACTATTACCGCTGGTACAGTTTGTGCAACATCAAGAATAATAAGTCCAATTGTATTAGGTAATAAATGTTTAGTTATTATTCTTATTGGAGATGCTCCTAAAGCCTCTGCTGCTAATACATATTCACTTTCTCTTAATTGAAGTATCTTACCTCTTACCATTCTGGCAGTTCCTGTCCATCCTGTTATACATAAAGCAATCATAAGTGGTAAATATCCATTTCCTAAAACAACTATTATTAT
The DNA here is from genome assembly GCA_024409095.1 of Clostridium sp. Taxonomy (GTDB): domain Bacteria; phylum Bacillota; class Clostridia; order Clostridiales; family Clostridiaceae; genus Clostridium. The sequence goes on along the minus strand of JAKSUK010000016.1, from coordinate 6,352 downwards.
TAATGTAACAATTAAATAAGGAATACTATTTAATACTTCTACTATTCTCATCATAATTTCATCAACATATCCACCAGTATAAGCCATTATTCCACCATATAAACATCCAACTATAACATCAATTAATGTAGCAAATAATGCTATAAGAAGTGATTTTCTAGTACCTATACATACTCTTGTAAATAAATCTCTACCTAAGTTATCAGTTCCAAACCAAAACTCTGAGCTTGGCCCTTGATTTTTTAATGATGTAACAATTGTTAAGTAATCTAAGTTTTTAATATAAGGTCCTATAATAGCAATAATTGTAACTAAAGATAATACTACTAAAGCTACCATTGCTACTGGATTCTTTTTTAATCTTCTCCAAGCATCCTTCCAATAACTTATATTAGGTCTAACAACCTCTTCACTATTTAATTTGGATAAATCTACTAATTCAAATCTGTTATCTTTCACTACTTCCATTAATTTATCCCCCTACTTTGCTAACTTTATACGTGGATCAACTATTGTATATAATATATCTGTTATAAAAATAGCCATAATATAAATTGCTGCTGAAAATATAGTTAATCCCATTACTATTGGCACGTCCCTTTGACTTACTGCACTTATAAAATATTTACCTATTCCAGGTATAGCAAATACATTTTCAATAAAGAATGCACCTGTCATTATCCCTGAAACAGTAACTGGAAGGACAGTAACTATTGGAATAAATGAGTTTCTAAGCACATGCTTACGTACTATGCTTGCTTCTGATAAACCTTTAGATCTTGCTGTAAGTGTATATTCTTGATTTATACAATCAAGCATACTTGTTTTTGTAAGTCTACAGTAATATGCTAGATAAGTACCTGCACCAGCCATTGTTGGAAGTATAGTATATTCCCATCCTCCAAACCATAATTCTTTTCCACTAGCCCATCCTACTATCGGAAAATTAAAAATTGCTCCCTTAGTTAGATATTTTTGTAATAATAAAGCTAAAACTATTACTGGAACTGATTTCAATAACATTGACCCAATTAAAATTATGTAATCAATTATTGTATTACGCTTCATTGCTGCTATTGTTCCTAAAAAAATTCCTAGTGTAACTCCTATTAATATTTGTTGTAAACCAAGTCTTGCTGAAACAGGAAGCTTACTTGAAATAATTCCAGATACAGTATCTCCTGCTTGTACAATAGATTCTCCAAAATCTCTGTTTACAATATAATTTTTAATAGTTACTACATATCTTTCTATTACTGGTTTGTCATAACCATACTTTGCTAAAACTCTTTCTTGTGTCGCAACTGGTAACTTATTAATTTTTTGGCTTACTGCATTACCCGGAACAGCTGATAATAAGAAAAATGTTCCTGAAGCTACAAGAAAAAGTGTTAATACCATTTCACAAAATCTCCTCAATACATACTTAAGCATCCTTATCACTCCTTCTTATTTTATTAATGCATATCAGCTAAGCTGATATGCATTATCTAACACTTTTTATTTTTACTTATCTTTAATTGAAGTCCATCTGAATTCTAAGTTTGGACCAAATTCAGTATATTGTAAATTTTCAACATAATTTTGAATTGTTGAATAAGTATCATAATAGAATATTGGTGATACAACTGCATCTTCATCAATTAATAATGATTCTAATTGCTTATAAGCGTCTAATCTCTTAGCATTATCATTTTCACCTGCTAATGAAGCTAATATATTATCATATTCTTCACTTGCGTATCCTGTATGATTATTAGAACCACCTGTTACCCACATATCAAGGAATGTCATTGGGTCATCATAATCTGCTGACCAACCAGTTAAAACAAAATCAAATTCTTGATTGTCATATGAATCTAAAAATAAAGCCCATTCATTTTGCACTTCAATTTCAACATTGATTCCAAGCTTACTTTCAATTTGTTGTTGTATCCATTCATTTTCAACAGTACCATCTTCTGAATCACTTTGTGATAAATAAGTTAATGTATACTTGCTTAAATCATCAGTTTGAAGTCCTAATTCTGTAAGACCTTCTTTTAATAATGATTGAAGCTCGTCATTATTATTGTTATATTTACTAATATCATCTGCTAATGGTTCAACAACTTGTTCTCTATAAAACTTATCATCAAAATGAACATCTAGAGGAATATTTCCACCTGCTGCATCATATCTTCCTTTGATTTCTCCAACATATTCATTTCTATCTAAAGCTAAACCTATTGCTTTTCTAACTTTTGCACTCTTTAACATTCCATCAGCATTTTCACTATCTTGGTTAAATGCTAAGTAGAATACTGAAGGAGCTTGTTTTGTTAATAATTGAGTATCTCCATCTTCAGCTAACTTAGTATATTGGTCTATATATTCAACTGTTTTAAGACCCATGTTATCTAATTCTTTTGATTCAAATAATTGAGCTCTTGTAGCCATTTCTTTAACATATGTTGCATTAATTTTTTCTAATTTAACATTGTCAGCATCCCAATAGCTATCATTCTTAACAAGAACTTGTTTATTCATATTATCCCATTCTGTTAATTTAAATGGCCCACAATAAACATTATTTTCAAAATCACTTGCGTAACTATCACCTAACTTTTCAACTACATCTAATCTAACTGGTTTGAATACAGTATATTGTAGTTTAGCTAAAAAGTATGGAACTGCTTCTTTTAATTTTATTTCTAATGTTTTATCATCAATAGCTTTTATCCCTACTTCATCAGCTGAAGCACCATTTAAATTATAATCTTCTGCACCAACTATATCATAAGCAAATGAAGCATATTGAAATGCCTTATCAGGATTTAATAATCTTAAAACTGAATCAACATAATGTTGAGCTACAACTGGCTCTCCATCTGACCATTTATTATCTCTTAAATGGAATGTCCAATTTAATCCATCTTCTGAAACTTCCCAGCTTTCAGCACCTGCTGGTTTAATTTCATCTCCACTTCCATCATTATATGTTCTTACAAGACCTTCTTGAAGAGCACTTAATAATGTAGTCGTTTCTGCATCTGAGCAATCATTAACATCTAATGTAGCTGCTTGCATATATAAAGTATTTAATACTTGTTCACTTTGTGAACTGCTTGTCCCCTTATTTTTTTCACTTTCCCCTTCATTACTTCCACATCCAACAAAAGATGTTACTATTAATGAACTAGCTAAAAGCAATGATAAAATTCTCTTTTTGTTCATAAATATACCCCCCGTTAATTTAATATAGTAAAAAGATATATACGTAATGCAATACAGTATATTACTTTTTCCTTATGTGTATTTTTTACCTTATTTGGTAATATTTTAAATCTACTTTGTTAACTTGTCAATATTTTTCTCTATATCTTAATAATTTATTACCTTAAATGTCATTATATTACTATTTATTGGTGTGATTTTATTAGCTTATTGAATTTTCAATAATTTTTATCATACTCATCATCTTTATATTTCTTTATGCTATAATTTAATTACTTTTATAAAAAATACATATTGCACTCTCTCGTGTTTAAAAAATAGAAAGAGTATTGCCTTGAAAGGAGTTTTACATAATGGCTAGTAAATTTTATTTACACCAAGGAAAAAATAAAAAAGCTGAAAACGGTCGTCCTTGGATATATATTGACGAAATAAATGAATATGATGGTGATTACGAAAATGGTGATATCGTTGAAGTATATAATCATAAGAATTACTTCATTGGAAAAGGATATATAAACGATCAAAGTAAGATAACAATTAGAATAATGACTAGAGATATAAACGAAGAAATTAATGAGGAATTTTTCAAAAAAAGATTTGCAGCTGCATGGGATTATAGAAAAACTGTAATTGATACATCTTCTTGTAGATTTATTTTTGGAGAAGCTGATTTCCTTCCTGGACTTACAATAGATAAGTTTAATGATTACTATGTAATTCAAATTTCAACTTTAGGTATGGATCAATATAGAGATTTAATAGTTAAAATTCTTGTTGAAGAATACAATGCTAAAGGTGTATATGAAAGAAGTGATATTAAGACAAGAGAAATCGAAGGCTTAGAGCAAAGAAAAGGATTCCTTACTGAACCTTTTGATACTGATGTTGAAATAATTGAAAATGGTGTTAAATACATAGTAGATATAGAAAATGGTCAAAAGACAGGCTTCTTCCTAGACCAAAAAGAAAATAGAGCTGCTATACATAAAATATGTAAAGGTAGAGATGTTTTAGACTGCTTTACTCATACAGGCTCTTTTGCTTTAAATGCTGGTATAGCTGGAGCAAAATCTGTTTTAGGAATTGATGTTTCTCAACATGCTGTTGATTGTGCAACTAGAAATGCAGAGCTTAATAATTTACAAGATGTTGTTAAATTTGAATGTCATAATGCATTTGATGTTCTTGGTACATGGTCAAGAGAAGGTAAGCAATATGATGTTGTAATATTAGATCCACCTGCTTTTACTAAATCAAGAGGAACTGTTAATGCTGCTATAAGAGGATATAAAGAAATAAATCTTAGAGGTTTAAAAATGGTTAAACCTGGTGGATATTTTGCAACTTGTTCATGCTCACACTACATGAGTGAAGAACAGTTAAAGAAAACTGTATTAGAAGCTGCTCATGATGCAAGAAGAACTTTAAGACAAATAGAAGTAAGAACTCAAAGCTGTGATCATCCAATCCTTTGGAACTCAGATGAATCTTATTACTTAAAATTCTTTATATTCCAAGTGGTATAATTAAAATTATAAGAGCTATCTAGAAATAAATTTCGAGATAGCTCTTATTTTAATTATCCTTTAATATTTCATAAAGTTTCTGCTTAGCTCTAGATAATCTTGATTTCACTGTTCCTTCCCTTACATTTAAAAGTTCTGCTATATCTTTATATTTTAAGTCTTCAAAATAGTATAATAATGTGGTAATTCTTAAATTATCTTCTAGAGAGTTAATTGCATCATATAATGAAAAATCTTTATAGGAATCTCTATATTCCATATTAATAAAATACTCTTTATCCATAGCTATTTCACGATTTCTTTTTTTATAAATGTTATTGCTTTCGTTAATTACAATTCTTATGAGCCAAGTTTTAAAATATATTTCATTTCTCAAAAAGCCTATATTTCTATATGCTTTTAATATAGCTTCTCCAATAGCATCCTCTATGTCTTCTTCCTCTTTTAAAATAGCTTTAGATACTCGATACATAGAAGATTTATTTTCTTGTATAAGCTTCTTAAATGCTTCCTTATCTCCTAACTTTGCCCTTCTTACATTTATATCTATAGCTGACATATCATTTTCATTAAATGGCACAGTTTCACTTCCTATCTAAGCTGTCCATTATTTAAAGTTTTTTCCTTGCCAAATACCTCTATCTACAAGAACTTTATCAATAGCATTTAAAATTTCCCACTTCTTTAAACTCCACATTGGTCCAATAAGTGTTGCCCTTGGAGCATCTCCTGTAAGTCTATGTACAACCATTTCTTCTGGAATCATAGCTATCCCATCACATATAAGGTCAATATAATCTTCCTCACTTAATAAATCAAACTCACCATTATAATATTGTTCTGCCATCTTTGTATTTTTCATTAAGTGTAGCAAGTGGAACTTTATTCCTTGTGCACCGCTATGAGCAATATAATCTATAGTCTTAAGCATGTCTTCTTTTGTTTCACCAGGAAGTCCAAATATCGAATGTACAACAACTTCTATTCCTCTATCCTGTAGCTTTTTTATTCCTTCTTTAAATACTTCAAATTTATATCCTCTATTAAAATTTTCTGCTGTTTCATCATTAATAGTTTGTAGACCTAATTCTACCCATAAGTAAACCTTCTTACTCATTTCTTCTAATAAATCAAGCACATCATCATCTAAGCAATCTGGTCTTGTTGCTATTGATAAAGCAACAACATTTTCTTCTGCTATAGCTTGATTATATTTTTCTCTTAACTCTTCTATAGGTGCATATGTATTTGTGTACGCTTGGAAATATGCTATGTATTTTCCCTTATTCCACTTCTTCTCCATTACTTTTTTTCTATCATCAAATTGCTCTGTTATAGTTAAAATCCTACTTCCTGCAAAATCCCCTGAGCCGTGTGAACTACAAAAAGTACATCCTCCCTTGGCTACCTTTCCATCTCTATTTGGACATGTAAATCCACCATCTAAAGGAATTTTATAAATTTTTTCACCATATTTATTTCTTAGGAAATAATTTAAGCTGTGATATCTCTTTCCATTCCATTCTTTCATATATATCAACCTTTCGTTTAATCTAAAAGTTATAATAAAAGGAAATGATAAAGTTTCCTTTATTCATTTCCTTTTT
>JAKSUK010000159.1 GCA_024409095.1 Clostridium sp. | reverse complement strand
TGGTAAGAATTAATAAGAAGAACATGAGCAAGAAGAGCAACAGAGAAGATGCAGCAATTGAATTTGAAAAGAGAAGCGTAGATTATAGAAAGGAAGTATTTAGTGTACTTGAAGGCTATAGCTATCTTAGCAAAGAACAGTTACGTTATTGCGTAGACAAAGCTCATAAATCATTATACCATATTAAAATTAGCGAAAAACATGCTGACACCAATTGGAGACGTAAAATGATAAAGGTAAAAACAGAAATGAGCGGACAGATGGAAGGTATAATGTTAATGGCTATGTTATGGGACACTGACGCTACTAGCTCAAACGATCTTCAGGAAAGTATAGGCAAAATGTTTCAGGATACATATACTAATATTATTGGTATAAAACCTGAAGGTGACGTTGCAACACGAGCGAAAAATCATTTGCTCGCAATTGGTGACAAATAATTAAGTTATATTTTTAATTAAAATAAAAAAGAAAGAAAGAGGTAAAAAATGAAGAATTTTATTAACGAATGGACAAATGGAATACATGATGTCACAGACGAAAAAGGAAACGCTCAGAACTTTCTGAGAGATATGACTACAGCTTTAGGCAAAGATTTATATGCTGAAGGTAAAATGAAATTTGAATACCGCGTTCTTTATGGCGTAAACAGCACACAGTATATAGACGCTTACCTTCCAGAAACTGGTGTTATTATCGAAATGAAAAAGAAAGGAGAAGACTTAACTAAAGCATTTACTCAGGCTACAGGTTATTATGGTCACATGAAATCAGATGAAAAAAGAGATTGGATTATCTGTTGTGACTGTTACGATTTTCACGTTTATAACATGAGAGACCCTAGACCTATGAAGACAGCAATAAAGTTTAATATTACAGAACTTGAAAAATATGCTCATTTTCTCAAGAAAATTTTATTCTATGGCCAGATTCCAGAAGAACAGGTAACTGTTGAAGTTACAAAACTTGTTAGTGATGTATATGATTTGCTTTTAGCCACATATAGAATAACAAATAGCGCAAGAACTATTGAAAGCTTAAACAAGTTTATAATGAGATTTATCTTTTGTGCTTTCGCGGAAGACCAGGGTGTATTTAAGCCTAATCAGTTTACAGATTATATTAGCCATTTTGCTGTAGAAATGCTTCCACAGGCATTTGCAGAATTATGGCTAAGTCTTTCTACCCCTGTAGATCAGCGTGATTCTCATGTAAATACACTTACAGGTTTACCTATCATTAATGATTTAGCTATGGATTTTCCATATCTTGGTGGAACTTTATTTAGTGGGACTGTAATAAATCATCCTAAGTTTACAGACGATACTAAAAATGAATTATTAAGCATCTTACAGAGAGATTGGAGCGTAATTCCAGGTTCGTTATTTGGTACTATATTTGAATGCACTTTTACTCCTGAAAAGCGTCATAAAAATGGTATGCACTATACTACAACTGTTAATATTCACAAAGTTATTGATTTATTATTCTTAAATGAACTTAAAGAAGAATATAAAAATATTTGTGAGATAAAGGTTCTTAACCAGAAACAGTTTGAATTACACCAGCTTCATGACAAAATTGCTGGATTAACATTCTTAGATCCAGCATGTGGCTCAGGGAACTTTCTAATTGAAACCTATAAGGAGTTAAGAGAGCTTGAAAATTTAATTATAGTTGAGCTGTCTAAACTTGAACCTAATAAGACTTACGAATTAAAAGTAAGCTGTAAGCAGTTTTACGGTATCGAATATGTAGACTTTGCCCATCAGGTAGCACAGATGTCAATGTATATTGCTGTTTGTCAGGAATATAAAAAGACATGTGATTTGTGTCTGAAGCACCATATTAAGATTTCAAATCTTACATGGGAGATTAATCCTTTGATATTAAATGATAACATCAAGAAAGGAAATGCACTTACATGCAGTAGAGGATATGTAAGAGATTGGAAATATATTGGAGATAATAATGGAAAAGATTACTCATATATCTTTGGCAATCCTCCATATTTAGGATATAATCACCCAGATTTTAGTGAACAGCAGAGAGCAGATTCGGCCAAGGTGTTTAAGACATGGAACATGGTTCAGGGTAAAAATGATTATGTAGCTAATTGGTTTATATTAGCTACTAATACCATTAAAGGAACAAATACAAAAGTTGGATTTGTATCAACAGATAGTATAAATAAAGGCACAGGAGCAAAAAGTATATTAAAAACCATGCTTAATATGGGAATAAATATTTATTACGCTTATTCTAATTTTGCTTGGGATTCGACCGCTAGTGTGATATGTAGTATTATAGGATTCGGGTTTACAAAATCCAATACAGCTGTTCTTAACGATAATAAAGTAGATTTTATTAATCAGTATTTACAGCCTACTAGCGATTTTAATCCAAAGAAAAATATTAATACTATGCCTAATATATCGCATGGGGTGCTTAATGCATATCCGGATAATGTCCTTCTTACTAAAGAAGAATATGATAAATTATATAAAAATAACAAAAAATGGTTAGCTATTTATGCTTCTGGTGGTAAAAAACTAACTTATGGATGGTGCTTTTATAATAAAGATTTAAATTCTCTTACAAAAGAGGCTAAAGATGCAAAAGCAAAGATAGAAGAATACAGAAAAAATAATAAATATGCAGATTTAGACATTACCGCTTTCCATTCTGGTTCAACTAGTTTAATTAATGGTACATATATGGTACTAAATGAAACAAATGCAGTTAAAGATGGATACGTAATAGCATCTAAAATGAGTAGTGAATATATACCTACTTATGGTCTGTATGTTAATGAATATTCTGATATAAACTATAGCATCACTACTTCACATATATTATATTTATGGATGGAAACATTTGGCAACACTCTTGGCAATAGCCACAGATTTGCTACAAATGTTTATAAATCTTTCCCTAATCCAGATTCTTACTTAACAGAATTAGCTGAATATGGTAAAAAGATTAGTGATTATGTCGAATCTTCAGATAAGACACCTAACGAACTCTTTAAGGAAAGAGAAGGAGAATTTTACGAACTGTTAATTGCCAGAGATAAGATTATGGATAAGGCTTATGGAATTCCAGAAGAAAGCACAGACGAAGAAAGACTTGAAGTTTTGAAGAATAAGTATTTAGAAAGAGTGGCAGCAATGGAAGCTGCTAAAGAAGCTGAAAAAGCTGCCAAGAAAGCCGCTAGAGAAGCTAAGAAAGCAGCTAAAAAGGCTAAATAACTTATAACTCAAGAGGAGGCGCTAGCCTCCTCACAATTTATTATTATA
>JAKSUK010000158.1 GCA_024409095.1 Clostridium sp. | reverse complement strand
TCAAATGATGAGGTGTTTTATGGATTATAAAGAAATAATAGAGTCAAATGATTCAATTATAATAAAGGGTGTTAAGAGTTTTAATATTAAACAAATATTAGAATGTGGACAGTGTTTTAGATGGCAAAGAATTACTGATAATAACTATATAGTTGTTTCTAATAGAAGAGTTATAGAAATTACACAAAATGATGATGAAGTAACAATTCATAATACTAACAAAGATGATTTTGAAAATATATGGAAAAATTATTTTGATTTAAATACAGAATATGGGCCATTAAAAGAAGAACTAGCTAAGGACGACTTATTAAAACAAGCTATAGAATTTGGTTACGGAATAAGATTATTAAACCAAGATCCTTTTGAAATGGTTATTAGTTTTATTATTTCTGCAAGAAATAGCATTCCTTCAATAATGAAGACTATTAAGAAAATATCAGAGAAGTTTGGTGATAAGATAGAATATAAAGGTGAAGTATATTATGCTTTTCCAACACCAGAGCAATTAAAGAATGCAACTCTTGAAGATATACAAGAAACAGGTGCATCTTTTAGAAGTAAATATATTATTGATACAATTTCTAATATCAATAAGGCATTAGAAGCAAAAAAGGAAGGCAACTTAACTCATGAATTAAAAATGTATGATTTAGAATATATAATGTCACTTCCAACTGATGAGTGTCATGTAGCACTACAAGTATTTAAAGGAGTGGGAGCTAAAGTTGCAGATTGTATCATGCTTTTCTCTATGGGTAAAAAATCTGCTTTTCCAGTAGATGTATGGATTAAGAGAGCAATGATTCATTTCTATGTTGCACCAGATGTTTCATTAAATAAAATAAGAGTATTTGGTAGAGAGAAATTTGGTGAGCTTTCAGGATTAGCACAACAATATTTATTCTATTATGCAAGAGAAAATAATATAACAGTGTAGATATTAAAAAATAAAAGGGTCAGTATGCATTGCATATTGGCTCTTTTTAGTTTTATTAAATAAAATTCCAAAATATGGTATAATGTTATATGTAGCTTTTAAAAGTAATTAACTAAGTGATATATATAAAGTAAATATATCACTAATTTACTTTTAATGTAAAATATTAAAAAAGGGGGAGGGATATTGAGTAAGTAGGAGTAAAAATAATATAAATTCAAATATTAAGTTATATTTAACCATTAAAGGGTAATAATAAAAAAAGTAATATTTGAAAAGTAAGGAAAAAGGATATATTATAAAGCTATAAATATTAGCACTCTACATTGGTGAGTGCTAAAAAGTAATAGGAGGTATCTTTAATGAATATTAAACCATTAGGAGATAGAGTTGTTATAAAAAAATTAGAAGCTGAATCAACAACAAAAAGCGGTATAGTTTTAACTGGTACAGCTAAAGAACAACCACAAGAAGCAAAAGTTATGGCTATAGGTCCAGGTGCTATGGTAGATGGTAAAAGGGTAGAAATGGACGTAAAGGTTGGAGACAAGATTTTATATTCAAAATATTCAGGAACAGATGTAAAAGTTGCTGGAGAAGAATATATAATATTAAGACAAGATGATATATTAGCAATTGTTGAATAAAAAGGAGGAAAGTTATTATGGCTAAAATGATTCAATTTGGAGAAGAAGCAAGAAGAGCTATGCAATCAGGTGTTGATAAGCTAGCTAATACAGTAAAGGTTACATTAGGACCTAAAGGAAGAAATATCATATTAGATAAAAAATTTGGTTCACCACTTATTACAAATGACGGTGTTTCGATTGCTAGAGAGATAGAGTTAGAAGATCCATATGAAAATATGGGAGCACAATTAGTTAAGGAAGTTGCAACAAAGACTAATGATGTTGCAGGGGACGGCACCACGACTGCTACTCTTTTAGCACAAGCTATAATAAGAGAAGGACTTAAAAATGTTACAGCAGGTGCAAATCCTATACTTATAAGAAATGGTATAAAAAGAGCTGTTGATGTAGCTGTTCAAGAGATAAAAAATATATCAAAGCCTGTAGCTGGTAAAGATGATATTGCAAGAGTTGCAGCTATATCAGCTGCTGATGAAGAAATAGGAACTCTTATTTCTGATGCTATGGAAAAAGTGGGAAATGAAGGGGTTATAACTGTAGAAGAATCTAAATCTATGGGAACAGAATTAGATGTGGTTGAAGGTATGCAGTTTGATAGAGGATATGTAAGTCCTTATATGGCAACTGATACTGAAAAAATGGAAGCATTACTTGATAATCCATTAATTTTAATAACTGATAAGAAGATTAGTAATATACAAGAGATATTACCAATACTTGAACAAATAGTTCAAAATGGTAGAAAACTTCTAATCATTGCAGAAGATGTTGAAGGTGAAGCAATGGCTACATTAGTAGTTAATAAGTTAAGAGGAACATTTAATTGTGTTGCTGTTAAAGCTCCAGGATTTGGTGATAGAAGAAAAGAAATGTTACAAGATATAGCAATATTAACTGGTGGAGAAGTTATTTCTGAGGAATTAGGAAGAGATTTAAAAGAAGTAACTTTAGATATGCTTGGTCAAGCTGAAAGTGTAAAGATTACAAAAGAAAATACTACAATAGTAAATGGAAAAGGTGAAAAATCACTTATTAAAGAAAGAATAGCTCAAATAAAGGCTCAAATCGAAGAAACATCTTCTGAATTTGATAAGGAAAAGCTTCAAGAAAGATTAGCAAAACTTTCAGGTGGAGTTGCAGTAATAAAAGTTGGTGCTGCTACAGAAACTGAATTAAAAGAAAGAAAGTTAAGAATTGAAGATGCTTTAGCAGCTACAAAGGCAGCAGTTGAAGAAGGAATCGTTCCAGGAGGTGGAACTGCTTATATAAATGCAATTAATAAAGTAGCAGAATTAACTTCAGAAGTTGTAGATACACAAGTTGGTATAAATATAATTGTTAAAGCTTTAGAAGAACCAATGAGACAAATTGCTATAAATGCAGGAGTTGAAGGTTCAGTAATTATTGAAAAAGTTAAATACAGTGAAATTGGAATTGGATATGATGCATTAAATGATAAATATGTAAATATGCTTCAAGCAGGAATTGTTGATCCAACTAAAGTTACAAGATCAGCACTTCAAAATGCAGCATCAGTAGCATCTACATTCTTAACAACAGAAGCAGCTGTAGTAGAGATTCCTCAAAAGGAAGCTCCAGCACCTGCTCCAGGAATGGGAATGGACGGAATGTACTAATATAAAAAAACATCAAGCAAGTAAATTTGCTTGGTGTTTTTTTATGAAAATTTACATTTAATACATAATAAAATTTAAAAAAAGTGTTAATAATTCTTCTACAGAAGCAACTTTTCCCTCTAGTACTCCACCTTT
>JAKSUK010000157.1 GCA_024409095.1 Clostridium sp. | reverse complement strand
GTATAAATTAGAAAAAATATAAATTAATCATATATAATTTTAGGAAAGGGTGAATAGGATGGAAACATTAATTATTAATGGCGGCGGAGCTTTAAGAGGGTCTGTCGAAATAAATGGAGCAAAAAACGCAGCAGTAGCTATTTTACCTGCAGCTGTATTAGCAAGTAAAGGTAAATGTATTATAGATAACATACCTGATATAGAAGATGTACATTGTTTAGAAAGAATTTTATTAAGTTTAGGTTGCAATGTAAAAAAAACGGCTAAAAATGTTTTAGAAATTGATGCTACTGATATTAACACTGTTAATGCTTGCACAGAAGATGTAAGAAGAATGAGAGCTTCTTATTATTTCATTGGATCTTTACTAGCAAGATTTAAAAAAGCTAAAGTTGAACTTCCAGGAGGATGTCCAATAGGAGTAAGACCTATTGATCAACATATAAAAGGTTTTGAAGCATTAGGAGCTAAAGTTACAATTGAACATGGTGCTGTTTTAGTCGAAGCAGAAAAATTAAATGCAGCAAATATTTTCTTTGATGTTGTATCTGTTGGTGCAACAATAAACGTTATGATAGCAGCTACAATGGCTGAAGGAACAACTGTTTTAGAAAATGTAGCAAAAGAGCCTCACGTGGTTGATGTTGCTAATTTCTTAAACTCAATGGGTGCAGATATTAAAGGTGCAGGAACAGATGTAATAAGAATAAAAGGTGTTAACGAATTAGTTGGATGTAACTATAGTGTTATTCCAGACCAAATTGAAGCTGGAACATTTATGATTGCAGCAGCAGCAACAAGAGGTGATGTTACAATCACTAATATAATTCCTAAACACTTAGAATCAATTAGTGCTAAGCTTATTGAAATGGGAGCTATTGTTGAAGATGGTGATGATAGCATAAGAGTTATAGTAGATAACGAATTAAGAGGTGTTAATGTAAAAACTGCACCATATCCAGGATTCCCTACAGATGTGCAACAACCTATGTCAGTATTATTAAGCATAACAAAAGGAAGAAGCTTAATTACAGAAAGTATATGGGAAAATAGACATAAGCATACTGATGAATTAAAGAAAATGGGTGCAATGATAAAAGTTGAGGGAAGAACTGCTATAATAGATGGTGTGCAAAAGCTTGAAGGAGCAAAAGTAATTGCTACTGACTTAAGAGCTGGAGCTGCTATGGTTATTGCTGGATTAGTAGCTAGTGGAGAAACAGAAATAGTAGATATTGAGCATATAGATAGAGGATATCCTCATATCGAAGAAAAGTTCAGAAGCTTAGGAGCAGACATAAGAAGAGTTGTAAGATAATTCTGGGGGAATTAAGATGAAATTTTGCTCATTATATAGTGGAAGTAGTGGAAACAGTATATTTATAGCATCAAATAATACAAAAATATTAATTGATGCTGGCTTACCTGGTAAGAAAATTGATGATGCCTTAAAATATATTGGAGAAGAAGCTAGTAGTATAGATGGGATTTTCATAACTCATGAACATATCGACCATATAAAAGGTGTTGGAGTTTTATCGAGAAAGTATGATATTCCTATATATGCTAATAATAATACATGGGCTGTTATGAAAAAAAACATAGGAAAGATAAAAGAAGATAATATAAGGGTAATGGATAGAAGATCTTCTGTTACAATTAATGATTTAGAAATCAGGTCTTTTAATATACCTCATGATGCAATTGCACCAGTAGGATATACTGTATCTTGTGATGGAAAAAGTGCAAGCGTAGTTACGGATTTTGGCGTTTTCACTGAGGAAATAAGAGATAATATAATTGATTCAGATATTATACTATTAGAAAGTAATCACGATGTTAATATGCTTAAAATGGGTCCTTATCCTTATAACTTAAAACTTAGGGTTTTAGGTGAAAATGGTCATTTATCAAATGATGATTGTGGTAATGCAATTTTAAACTTACTTAAAAATAATAAGAAAAAGCATATAATGCTAGGTCACTTAAGTGGAACAAATAATCACCCTGATTTAGCATATCAAACAATTGCAGATATACTTTCTACAAATGGCATAAGTATAGGAGAACATGTTGCTTTACAAATGGCTAGTAGACATAATCCAAGTGAAATAATATTACTATAAAAATATTGAAAATAATATGTCATATAAAGTATAATTTTAGTGAAAATAATAAAAAAGAGGAGAAAATACTATGAGTTTATATAAACAATGGACAGAAATGGTTGTAGAATATGTAAAAACTAAAGGAGAAAAAGCTTTCTGGGATGAATATACAAAAGTTGAAACAGCAATATACAAAGATTTATTAGCTAATAAAGAAGCTGTAAAAACTACAATTGCTGATTTAGCTAAGAAGTTTGGAACTTCAGTAGAATTCATCATGGGATTTGTTGATGGAATAAACGATAGCTTAAACAATTCATTTGATTTAGAAAGCTTAGATGAAAATACAGAAATAACTTTAGATGTTAACTTAGAAAAATTATATTTCAATATGTTAGAAGCTAAAGCTAACTACCTTTACACATTACCACAATGGGATGCAATATTCTCAGTAGAAAAGAGAAAAGAAATTCAAAAGCAATATAGATCAGCAACTATGGTTATCAACGATAACAAAGTTGGAAGAAATGATGCTTGTCCATGTGGAAGCGGTAAAAAGTACAAGAAATGCTGTGGAAAGTAATATAGTTTATAGAAGAGATTTGATGAATATCAAATCTCTTTTTGCTAATGTTTTATAAAATGAATGTTTTAAAGAATAAATACATAGGTTTTTCTGTCAACTTTAATAAGACTTTGAAATAAATTATAATAAGAGTTTCAAAGACAGGAGAATAAATAGATATGTTTAATATATTTCCATATGTATTTCAAACTACTTTTAATAGTTTAATGAATAGTGATTTTATAGACAATGTTGTTGATACTGTATTAAATAATAGTTCATTTAATAATATGGTAAATGAAATAGAAAATAGAATATCTTTAGATATAAATCTTAGTGAAAGAGAAAGGGAATATATAATAACTGGAAGACTACCAGGTGTTAGAAAATCAGATATAGATGTAGATTACAATAATAACTATGTCACAATAAGAATTAAAAGAAATCAGTTTTTTTCTAATGGGCAAAATTTTGCTATAGCAATTATAGGGCCAGAAAATGAAGAAATTAAAGATTTTTATGTAGGAAACGTTGATCCATATAGTATTAAAGCTGTATTTAAGGATGATATACTTACGATACATGTTCCAAAGAAAAATAAAATTGATGATAAAGCTACAATAATTAATGTAGATTACACAGTAAAATAATAAATACTTAAGGAGTAAAAATTATGAACATAACGATAATTTCAGTAGGAAAACTTAAAGAAAAATACTTAAAACTAGCTATTGATTAGAATGGCTACGCACACTCGTGACTTTAGTCATGAGTTAGTAGCCAA
>JAKSUK010000156.1 GCA_024409095.1 Clostridium sp. | reverse complement strand
CTACACCAATTCTTATATTACTTAGCTTTAAATGCTTTATATCATCTATAATTTCAGAATAACTACTCCTCTCATTTACATTTTCTTTAAAGCTGTTAAAAGCTTCTACACTCTTAGTATCGTTTGAATATTTCATTGCAAGTACTGTTACTAAGACAATGAGTGTTACAATGCATTGAAATATACAGTATTCACTACACTGTCTAAAAATATTATTTTTCTTCTTATAACCAGTATTCATATTTCTATATGGCCCTTGAGCCTTTGATTTATTAGTCATAGAATTATAGTATTTACTATATTCTGAATCATACTTTCCCATAGGCAACCTCTCAATAACTCTTCAATATTAATTATATTTTTCTTATTAATAAATTATTCTCATTTATATTTACATAAAAAATAGCCATGGATATTTTCCATAGCTATTTTGATTTAATTAAAAATATATCTTCTTTTTACTCATTCCTATATTTAATACAATTCCTAATGATAATATTGTTGTTAAAAGAGAACTTCCTCCATAACTTACAAGTGGAAGAGTTATCCCTGTTATTGGCATAAGCCCTATAGTCATTCCAATATTTTGTGTTATTGCATATAAGAAATATGCTACCATTCCAATTGATACACATCTCCCAAATATATCCTTGGAGTTTTTTGCAATATTTATCATTCTTGATATAAGTAATCCATAAAGACTTAACAATATTATTGCCCCTACTGTCCCCCATTGCTCTCCAATTTGTGCAAATATAAAGTCAGTTTCAACTTCTGGAACATATTCTGATGCAAATCCACCAGTTCCATCATTGTTATAGCTATTATGTGCTCCTAAAAATCCTCCTGAACCTATACCAATAAGCGATTGTCTTAAGTGATATCCTGAATCAGAAGTATCTGTATCAGGATTCATAAAAGATGTAACTCTCGTTTTTTGATAATCTTGAATAAGTCCTGAATTCCATAATAAAACTATTGCTAAAAGCACTCCTCCAAGTCCATAAAGTATGACTCTTTTATCAAGTCCTCCTATAAAATAAACACCTAACACCATGAAAAACAATACCATAGTCATTCCCATATCAGGTTGGATAACAATAAGTGCTGCTGGAATTATAGCATATATAGCTAAGATAAAGAAATTCCTCAAAGTATTTATGTTACCTTCCATTTCTTCTAGTTTTCGTCCCATCATCATAATGGTTGCAACCTTAGCAAGTTCTGCTGGTTGAAGTGATATTACTCCTAAATCTATCCAACCTTGTGCCCCATTTACTGTTTTTCCTACGACTAAAACTAATACTAATAGTACTATTGATCCTCCATAAAATAAATTGGTAAATCCTTTTATACTATTATAGTCTGTTGCTAAAACAAAATATAAGGCAACTAAAGCAACTATAAAAAATATCAATTGTCTTTTTGGATAAAATATACCATAGTTGCCCTTAGTAGCTAAATATATATTAATAATACCAAATGAAACTATACATATAATAGAAAAAAGCATCCATTTGTCTAATTCTTTAAATTTTTTAAAATCAATTTTACCACTTGGTGCTAACTTCATTTTTTCACCTCCACAATTTATTATCTTATTATATAATAATTGCACATATTTCTCTATTATTTATATTGTTTTTAGTTAATTTAATAAAAAAATTTAAGGGAGTTAGGTATATAACCTACTCCCTTAAGATACTTACATCTACAAACAATGCACAGTATTTTTATGAACTAAACTGTAAATTATCTTGTACGCATATTTTTTATAGGAATATTAGCAATAATAGCTGGACCATTTCCATCTTCATTACCGCCAACTTTATTTAATGCTATTTCAACATCATCAGCTTCAATTTCAATGTACTTTGATAAAACTTGTAATATTTCTCCTCTTATCTTATCAATAGTCTCTGGATCTATATCTCCTCTATCATGAATAAGTATTAACTTAAGCCTATCTTTTGCTACTTCCTTAGGAGAAGTTGTCTTGTTAGAAAAAGCTTTTAACAAACCCATACATTCTACCTCCTAATTCTTTTTAAATATCTTTTTTATTTTTGCAAATATACTATTAGAATCACCACTTAAGTCTAATTGTGGAACATCTTGACCTGTAATTCTTTCTGCGATATTTCTAAATGCTTTACCAGAAAGAGATTTTTCATCTAAAACTATTGGTTCTCCTTTATTTGTTGAAACAGTTATATTTCTATCATCTGGTACAACACCTAAAAGCTTTACTGATAAAGTTTCTATAATATCAGGGACATCAAGCATATCTCCTCTTTTTGTCATTTCATAATTTAATCTATTAACAACTACTTCATGTTGGTCTAAACCTTTAGCATCTAGCTTTCCAATTACTCTATCAGCATCTCTAACTGAAGTAATTTCAGGATTAACTACAACTATAGCTCTATCAGCTCCAATAACAGCATTTTCAAATCCTTGCTCTATTCCTGCTGGTGAATCAATAATAACATAATCAAACTCTTGTTTTAATTCATTTACTATATCCAGCATATCTTCTGATTTTATATCATCTTTATCTTTTGTTTGAGCAGTTGGAAGTAAAAATAAACTTTGATATCTTTTATCCTTAATAAGTGCCTGCTTCAATCTACATCTATTTTCAATAACATCCATTATTGTATAAACTATTCTATTTTCTAATCCCATTAAAACATCAAGATTTCTTAAACCTGTATCTCCATCAATAACAACTACTTTTTTTCCTATAGCAGCAAGTGCTGTTCCTATATTAGCCGTTGTTGTAGTTTTTCCTACTCCACCTTTTCCAGATGTAATTACTATAGAAACTCCCATTTTTCTTCCTCCGCAATTAATAAATATACTTATTTGGTAAATATGGCTCAACAATTATCATTCCATCCTTAACCCTAGCCACTTCAGGATAAGAAGGTTTAATTTCATCATCAGGAGATATTGTAATCAAATCAGCTATCTGTAACAATTCTGGTTGCAACATAAAAGCAGCTATTATTGCTTTCCTATTACCTCCAACACCTGCCCTGACACGTCCTCTTACACTTCCAAGTACTATAACATTTCCACCAGCAGATACTTCTGCACCATTATTAACATCGCCAATAACAACTATATTTCCTTTGCTACTAATGCATTGTCCTCCTCTTATTGGCCTTTCTATAAATTTAGTTCTGCCTTCATTAGTTCCTGTGAAAATTGTACTTTGTTCAATTTTTCTTTTGTTTGTATCATCAAATATACAATCTCTTATATGTATTTCTTCAAACAACCTATCTTTTAACTTAGCTATTTCATTGTCTGATACATTCTTTAGGTTTGTTATAACCTTTATTACTGAATTTTTATAAAATCCTTTTCCGACAGATAATGCACTTATAATTTCTGATATAACTTCATCAAAATTTATAAACTTATCTATATCAACTCTAACACTTATTCCGTCTTTATCACCTTTTATTTCA
>JAKSUK010000155.1 GCA_024409095.1 Clostridium sp. | reverse complement strand
ATGATGTTATTAAGTGATATTATAAAATTAATAGAAGATTTTGCTCCTAAATATATAAAAGAAGATTTTGATAATGTAGGATTAATGGTAGGTGATAAAAATAGAGAGGTTTCTAAAATATTACTTGCTCTTGATTGTACAAATGAAGTTATAGAAGAAGCTAAAATAAATGATATAGATTTAATAATTACTCATCATCCATTAATTTTTAGAAAACCAAGCAGCATAACAACAGATACCTTACAAGGTAGTAAGATTATGGAGCTTATCAAGAATGATATAGCACTGTATTCTGTTCACACTAACTTAGATAGTGCTGAAAATGGCATGAATGAAACTATAGCAAAATTATTAGGTTTAAAAGAAAGTAAGCTTATAGAAGTAAACCTTAAAAATAATAAAGCTGGAATAGGAAGAGTAGGTTTGTTAGAAGAAGAAGTTTCTATAGAGAGCTATGCTAAAAAAGTAATATCTGAATTAGGAATAAAACATGCAAGATTGGTAAAAGGCAATGAAAGTGCAAAAAGAATTGCAGTAATCAATGGTAGCGGACAAGATTTTATAAGTAAAGCAGTAGCTATGGGTGCAGATACTATAGTAACAGGTGATACAACATATCATTTTGCTTCAGATTATAAGGAAATGGGAATAAATATTATAGATATAGGTCATTTTGGATCAGAATGGACTGTGTTTTTAAAGGTTATGCAAAGATTATATAAAGACTTTAAGCAAGTAGAGATTATAGAAAGCAAAAAGTGTGAGGACCCATATATATTTATATAATACTTAATTTTAAATAGAGCGATTTTCGCTCTATTTTTGCATATACATAATTATAAGCAACAGTTATAATATGGAGGAATATATGTCTAGGAAAACTGATTGGGGCAAAGTGGTAAGAGATACAGTTAATGATGTAATTTGTGCAATTAAAAATACTACAAAATCACCAAGCACTCCAAATCCAAGAGCACGTATATGTGTACTAATTTTAATGATATTAACGCTTTTATTATCCGGCATAAGTTTTTATAGCTGGTTGATAATAATAATGCTTTTTATAATTTTACAATTTATTTAATAAATATATTTTTTAAGATTAGGCAAAATTGGATATTATTCTTTTTGTTTTATAAGTTACAAATAAAAAACATTTGTATTATTTTAAAGTTTATGATAATATAAATCTTGCGAGTGATACATGCAATCGCTGCTAGCTTTAAGCTAGGAGAGGAAAGTCGGAGCTCCAAAGGGCAGGGTGCTGGCTAACGGCCAGTCAAGGCGACTTGAAGGATAGTGCAACAGAGATATACCGCCAGAAAATCTTTAGATTTGAGTTTGCTTTTAGCAACTGGTAAGGGTGGAAAGGTGATGGTAAGAGCTCACCAGCGGTATGGAGACATATCGGCTATGTAAACCCCACCTGGAGCAAGACCGAGTAATGGCTTTATGGGGCGGCCCGTCCCGCCATGTGGTGTGTCGCTTGAGCTTGCTGGCAACAGTAAGCCTAGATAGATGATTGCTTAATACAGAACTCCGCTTATGGATTATCTCGCAACATGAAAAGCATTAGGGAATACCTAATGCTTTTCTTTTTTGCGTTTAAAATATTTTTATTAATAATTAATATAATGCTATAATGAAATAAGAAACTTCTAAGGAGGATAGGTATGGATAAAATAACTAAATATATACAATCTAATAATTTTGGAGAGCTTGAAGCATCAATTAAGCATTTTAATGGTAAGCCTAGAATTACTTTGAATTATATTTTAAAAAGTAATAGTAAAAGGCAGAGAAAGCTTAAAGTATTGACTATTTTAAAAGAAGAGCAGTGGTTTAAATTAAATAGTATATTAAAGATATCTAAAAATAAATATCAAAAAGTTATTGAAATACATGAAGATGAATTTGATACATTAATTGCTAATATTGAATATATAATAAAATTATTTTTTGAAACGAAAAGATGGTTTGTATCAATTGTAGAATTTCATAATGTAAAGTTCTCTGATAGTATGAAAATTTTTAATGATTTAGACTTTATTTATGGTAATGAAGATATTAGTTATAGATTTTCATTAAATCCTGGAGGACTTTTAGTTAGAGTGAAAGTATTAAATTATTCTAAGGATACTATAGAATTATTACAATATATTTCAGAAAACTGCAATATGTACGGTGGAACATGTATTATTGAAAATAATAATGAAAATAATAATGATATATTTACAAGGATAGAAGGATATATAGAGCCAAAGAAAAAGAGAATAGAGCTTAGTGATGAAGAAAGTAAAATTACAATTTAGTAATTGTGTACAAGAATATTGACAACATACATTTAATATTTTATGCTAGATGTATGAATAATGAATATAGAGCAACAAAAACAACAGTAAGTTTGATTAACTATCATTTTGTTTTTTGTCCTAGATATAGACGAAAAATATTCAATATACCTAATGTAGAAGAACGATTTAAATATTTAGTTAAACATATTTGCGAGGAAATGGAAATTGAAGTTATTGCAATAGAATGTAATAATGACCATACGCATATGTTTTTAAATTGTCTTCCGTCTTTAAGCCCAACTGATATAATGCAGAAGATTAAAGGAATAACAAGTAGGGCATTAAGAGATGAATTTCAAGAACTAAGAAAAATGCCAAGTTTATGGACACGTAACTACTTTGTATCTACAGCAGGAGATATATGTAGTGAAACTATAAAGAACTATGTTGAAAGTCAAAAAACAAGATATTAAATTATGAAAGGAGCATGTCAAAACTAAAAATATTACTTATTTATAGAATGTTATTTAATAAAGGTTTGAATAAGGAATTAAACAAGCTTTAAAAAGTTTTGACAACGGTAACAATGGCGATAAATAGAAGTACACCAGAAAACTTTGTTTATGATAATACAAGTAAGATTAATAAAAATTTTGTATATAAAAATTTAAAGAGAAGTAAATGTTATAACTGTGATTTTTCAGGATCAAATTTTGATTTTACTAGCTTAAGAGGAGCACATTTTAAGAAATGTAATTTTTATAGATGTAGTTTTAAAGAAGCAGAATTTATAGGATCAAATTTAAAAGGATGTAAATTTAGAGAAGCTATGTTTGAAGATGCAATTTTTGAAGGTGCTAGCCTTGCAAATGTAGATTTTAGAGATGCTAAATTTATAAACACAATTTTTGTTGGGTGTGATTTAAGCACGGTAAAGAATTTTGATATAAATAGTCCTAAGATTAGAGTTTATAATGAAATGCCAGATTTAGATATTAGTGATGAATTAAAAACGGTAATTCTTTCTGCTATGGAAAATCAATATATTAAAAAATCAAGAGTTTTAGATACAAAAGAAGGCTCAATAAATACATTATCAATAATGATTTTGAAAGAAAGATTTTCAGAAGAAACTTTAATTAAAGGAATGAAATATATAAAAGAAAATATTGATAGAGATTTTCATACTTTAAGTTATATTTCAAGAATTATTAAAAGTATCGATA
>JAKSUK010000154.1 GCA_024409095.1 Clostridium sp. | reverse complement strand
TAATGGAAAATTATATTGTAAATCAAATATTTAAAGACTTAATTCCTTTTAATAAAGGTGAAGATATTATAAAGAGTGTTAATGAACTAATTAATACATATAAACTTATAAAGGAATATTTAAAGGGAAGAATATATACATATAAAGAAACTATTATGATTGATGAAATAGTTAATGTAATACAGGCTATTAGCAAAGATTTAGAGCATAATAAAGTTTTAAATGAAGTAAAAAATTATATGGGCTAATGATAAAGAAATTCATATCAATAGTATCAGTAATGTAAAAACAAAAATATGCATAGAGTATAAAAAGGTCTGACTTTTACAAGTAGTGAGTAATTTATACTTGTTAAAAGTAAGAAGTTAGTAAAGAAATTAAGGATTTAAAATGAAAAATACAATAGACTTTAATATTTTAAAAAATGCATATTTATTTAGCAAAGTAGAGCCTTTAGAAAAAGGATGGTCAAATGATAAAAAATACATTATATATACAAAAGATAATAGAAAATTATTACTTAGAATTTCTGAAATATCAAAATTTGATGAAAAACTTAAAGAAAGTGAAGTTATTAGAAAAATTTCAAGAGTATGTGATAATACACCGAAATTTATTGATTTAAAAATTAGTGAAAATAAGATATTACAATTATATACTTTTATAGAGGGAGAAGAAGCATTAGAATGTATAAGCAAATATTCTAAGGAAGAACAGTATAAGCTTGGTATATATGCAGGAAAAACTTTAAAAAAGATACATGAATCAGATAAGATTACTGATTCTAAGAGAATTATTTCTGTTCAAAAAGAAAGAATAATAGAAAGAACTAAAGCTTATGAAAATTCAAGATATTTTAGTTATGAAGACCAAGAAATTATAAAGTATATTAAAGAAAATATTCAAATATTAGATTCATCTAAAATAGCACTATGTCATGGTGATTATCATTTAGGTAATATGATAATTAATAATAAAAAAATATATATTATTGATTTTAATAGATTTAATTATGAAGATATATATAAGGATTTCATACCAATGTGTGTGTTTACAAGAGAAGAAAGTATAGAGTTTGCCAAAGGTCAGCTAAAAGGATATTTTGAAGATTATATACCAACAGATTTTTGGCAGAGATTAAAGCTTTTTTTAGCTTATTTAAGTTTATATTCAATTTTATGGGCTGAAAGCTTCTCAAGTCAAGAAGTTGAAGCAATGATAAAAAGAAAAAAGATGGTTTATAATGATTTTACAAAATCATCTCTTGATTCACCTTGCTGGGCCAATGATTAATAATTAGACAGTTCTAAAATAACTGCCTAATTATTTTTTTATGCTTACAAGACACGAAAATATAGTAAATCAATATCTGAAGAAATGAAATTTTCTTTAATAGCTTCTATTTTCATTAAATCAGTTGAAACATATTTTTTATTATCATCAGGAAAAATAGTGATAGTGGCTCCATTAAAATTATTCATCTCTAATGCCTTAACAGCACCTAAAAAATTAGCACCTGAAGAAATTCCTACACCAAGACCTAATACTTTAGAAAGTTTTTGAGCCATAATTATTGAATCACCATCATCAACACCTATAATTTCATCTAAAAAGTCAAGATTTAAAATAGGTGGAATAAATTCGTCTGATATACCTTGAATTCTATGGTTGTTTATGTGCTTTCCAGTTGATAATGTTGGAGAATTTGATGGTTCTAGAGGATAAATTTTAATATTCCTATTTTTTTCTTTTAAATATTTGCCTATTCCCATGACAGTACCACCTGTACCAACTCCAGCAACAAATATAGAAGGAAGAATATGTTTTTTCTTTAAGGAAGAGTAGATTTCAGGGCCGGTTGAGTAGTAATGGGCATAAATATTATCTTTATTAGAAAATTGGCTTGGCAGAAATATATCAGGGCAAAGTTTGCCACACTGCTGTGTTAAAGAAATACATTTTAGAAAACCTCCATCTTTTTTTGAAACTAAATGTAAAGTTGCATTGAAGCTTTCTAATAACTTTATACGTTCAGTGCTTAACCAGTCAGGCATATAAATATGGACATCATGATTTAGATAGGCACAAATGGCTGCAAATGATATACCTGTATTACCACTGGTAGCTTCTGCAACAATATCTTTTTCTTTGATTTTATGAGCTAAATAAGCATTCTTTATTATATATAAGGCAACTCTATCTTTAATGCTTCCAGTGTAATTATAATATTCAACCTTTGAATAAATTTTTAATAGTTTATCTTTATATTTAAAAGTAATTTCAATTAGTGGAGTATTACCTATAAGCTTTTCTAGATTACTAATTTTATTTAAGATTGATTGCATAAGAAGCTCCTTTATTAAAAAAATTTACTATAATAAAAATATATGCATATTTGTAGTAGAAAATATTAATCTATAAAAGAACAAAACTATATTTTTTATAGGAATTTTTGGAATATAATATTGACAAAATACAAAACATACGACAAAATAAATACATAATTTATAAAAATTGCTAAATATTTTATAAATTATACATTTATAGTAAGGAGATTTATATATGTCTATATTTTTATCAGAGTTTCTAGGAACTATGTTATTAATCCTTTTAGGTGGAGGAGTATGTGCAAATGTATCACTTAAAAAATCTAATGGTAATGGAGGTGGTTGGATTGTTATAACTTGGGGATGGGCAATGGCTGTTGCTATTCCAGCACTTATTTTTGGACAATATAGTGGAGCTCATTTTAATCCAGCATTAACTTTAGCCTTTGCAATCATTAATATAATACCTTGGTCATCTGTACCATCATATTTTGCTGGAGAATTTTTAGGAGCTTTCATAGGTGCCATATTTGTGTATTTAACATATAAAGAGCAGTTTAAGGAGACAGAAGATAAGGCTACAAAGTTAGGTGTATTTTGCACAAATCCAATAATTAAAAGTTATGGATCAAGTTTTATTTCAGAAGCTATAGCAACTTTTGTCCTTGTGTTTTGCATATTAGGGTTAGCGAATAATCAAATGGCTGATGGATTAAATACTATTGCTGTTGGAGGACTTATATTAGCTATAGGTTTAAGTTTAGGTGGACCTACTGGATATGCGATTAATCCTTGTAGAGATTTATCACCTAGAATTGTACATGCAATACTTAAAATACCTAATAAAGGTGATTCAAATTGGTCATATGCATGGATTCCAGTAGTTGCACCAACAGTTGGTGCAATAATTGCAGCATTTTTATATAAAAGTATTTTTTAATTATTTTCATATGGATAAACTAAATATAGTAGAGTAAATTAATAAATATACTATATAGAAATAACGAAGGATGTGGAACAATGGTAGATTTATGTTTATTAGGCTGTGGTGGAGGAATGCCAATGCCATTTAGAAGTTTATCTGCCCTATTAATAAATTTTAAAGGAAGAAAAATATTAATAGATTGTGGCGAAGGAACTCAAGTTTCTATGAGAATGGTTGGATGGGGATTTAAATCAATAGATGTAATATGTATAACTCATTGTCATGCTGATTATATAATAGGTCTTGTGGGACTTTTAGCTACCATAGGAAATAGTGGAAGAATAGAACCTCTTACCATAATAGGTCCAGAAGGAATAGAA
>JAKSUK010000153.1 GCA_024409095.1 Clostridium sp. | reverse complement strand
ATTTAGGTTTGACTTTTAATTTAGCAACATCATTATAAAATGATGGTTTTGATTTCTTTTTACTTTTAAACTTAGGCTTATTAGCTAAACTTTTAAAAAAGTTTTTATAAGCATTACAAGCATCTTTTACTGATTGTTTAGCTACAGTGTTAGATACTTCATCTGAAATGAATTTACCACCATTTTCATGGTTTTCTTCTTGTTTACTTAAAGTCCAATTATAAATAAATCTTGCAGTATTAGCAGATTGCCACAACTTTTGTTCTTGCTCCGTTGTTGGATATAATCTAATTTTCTTTGCAAGTATCATCTTCAAGCAACTCCTTAATCATTTTCTTAGCTTCATTTGCTATCTTCCCCTAAAGTCTACAACTAAATACGCAAATTCTCCTATCGAATAGTATTTCAAAAGTCTCATCTCCTAAAGCTAGCTTACCACATTTTATAAAAAAAAATTCTATAGTTGAAACTTAATTCTTCTTTCTTTAAAAAATCTTTCTGCTTTTTTTGTATCATTACATTTCTTAGTGCCAAATATCTGTATATTCATATTCTACCTCATTCATTATTTATATTAAAAAAATAGTACACATAGTTAGATTTCTCTAAAAATGTGCACTATCTATTATAAACCTATTTTAGGCTTTTTAAAAATCGGATTATTTAGAAGCTTCTTCTATAGCAACTGCAACAGCAACAGTCATACCAACCATTGGGTTGTTACCAGCACCGATTAATCCCATCATTTCAACGTGAGCAGGAACTGATGATGAACCAGCGAATTGTGCATCTGAGTGCATTCTTCCCATAGTATCAGTCATACCGTATGAAGCTGGACCTGCAGCCATGTTATCTGGGTGAAGAGTTCTTCCAGTACCACCACCTGATGCAACTGAGAAGTATTTCTTTCCTAATTCGATACATTCTTTTTTGTATGTTCCAGCAACTGGGTGTTGGAATCTAGTTGGGTTTGTTGAGTTACCAGTGATTGATACGTCAACACCTTCGTGATGCATTATAGCAACACCTTCTCTAACGTCGTTTGAACCGTAGCAGTTAACTAAAGCTCTTGGTCCGTTTGAGTAAGCTTTTGAATTAACGATTTCTAATTTACCAGTGAAGAAATCAAATTTAGTTTCAACATAAGTAAATCCGTTGATTCTTGATATTATCTTAGCAGCATCTTTTCCAAGACCGTTTAAGATAACTCTTAATGGTTCTTTTCTTACTTTGTTAGCTTTTTCAGCTATTTTGATAGCACCTTCAGCAGCAGCGAATGATTCGTGTCCTGCTAAGAATGCGAAACATTTAGTTTCTTCTCTTAAAAGCATAGCTCCTAAGTTTCCGTGTCCTAAACCAACTTTTCTATCGTCAGCAACAGAACCTGGGATACAGAAAGCTTGTAACCCTTCTCCGATAGCTTCAGCAGCATCAGCAGCTACTTTGCAACCTTTCTTTATTGCTATAGCAGCACCTAAAACGTATGCCCAAGCAGCATTTTCGAATGCGATTGGTTGAGTTTCTTTAACGATTTTGTATGGATCTATTCCATATTCATCACAAACAGCCTTAGCATCTTCTAATGTTTTCATTCCGTATTGTTCTAATACTGGAGTGATTTGTCCTATTCTTCTTTCATAACTTTCAAATAATGCCATGATTAAATTCCTCCTTACAAATTATTCGTGTCTTGGATCGATTAATTTAACTGCATCAGCAACTCTTCCGTATTGTCCAGCAGCTTTTTCTAATGCTTCATTAGCATCCATTCCCTTACCGATCATTTCCATCATTTTTCCTAAGTGAACGAATTTGTAACCGATGATTTCATTATCTTCATCTAAAGCGATTTTAGTAATGTATCCTTCAGCCATTTCTAAGTATCTTGGTCCTTTTTCTAAAGTTCCGTAAGTAGTACCTACTTGAGATCTTAATCCTTTACCTAAGTCTTCTAAACCAGCTCCTATTGGTAATCCACCTTCTGAGAAAGCAGTTTGAGTTCTTCCATAAACGATTTGTAAGAATAATTCTCTCATTGCAGTGTTTATAGCATCACAAACTAAATCTGTGTTTAAAGCTTCTAATATAGTTCTTCCTGGTAATATTTCTGAAGCCATAGCAGCTGAGTGAGTCATACCTGAACATCCAACTGTTTCAACTAATGCTTCTTGAATAACTCCACCTTTAACGTTTAAAGTTAATTTACAAGCTCCTTGTTGAGGTGCACACCAACCTATTCCGTGAGTTAACCCAGAAATATCTGATATTTGTGTAGCTTGTACCCATTTTCCTTCAACTGGAATTGGAGCACATGCATGATTAGCGCCTTTACTTACAACGCACATTTCTTCAACTTCTCTTGAATACATCATATATTAATTCCTCCCTAAATTAATACTAGTTATAGCTTGTCTATTTTGAATATGTAGACTAAGTATTTAACCGGGTCAAATTTAAACCCACTTGGGCTAAATTCATCCTACTCTTAATATGATAACAAATGAACTTGTTGCCAACAAGACCTTTTTTATAATTTTTTCAAAAAAATATCGATTTCTTAAGAAATATAGATAAAAAGGTATTGATTGTTCACAATACCTTTTTATACATTAATTTATCATTCATAATTTATTATTATCCAAGTGACACATCAAGAATCATCATAAGAATAAATCCTAAAATTAATCCCAAAGTAGTAAGTTTTTTATTTTCTATTGATGCTTCTGGTAATAATTCTGCTCCAACTACAGCTATCATTGCTCCTGCTGAAAAAGCTAAAAAGAAAGGCAACATACTTCTAATAGTAGTTGCTGCAATTACACCTAATACACCTGCTATTGGTTCAACAATACCTGATGCTTGCCCATAAAAGAAACTTTTTGTTCTTGATAATCCTTCTCTCCTTAATGGTAAAGATACAGCTGCACCTTCCGGAAAGTTTTGAAGTCCAATACCTAATGCCAAAGTCATTGCAGCTACAACAGATGCACTTGGTATTCCAGCTGCTACCCCACCAAATGCTACTCCTACAGCTAACCCTTCTGGTATATTATGCAAGGTTACAGCTAAAACAAGTAAAATACTCTTTTTATAACTTTTATTTTTTTCTGCATTGTTATTATTTATTGGTATTACACCATATGAATATTTATCCATAAGCATATCTGCAAAGATAATAAATACTCCTCCTGCAAAGAACCCTATTGCTGGTAACATAAACTGGCTATAGCCAAGTTCACCACATAATTCAATAGCTGGATTTAACAATGACCAAAAACTTGCTGCTGTCATTACACCAGCTCCAAATCCAAGCATTGAATTTAATATCTTTCTATCAACATTTTTAAAGAAAAATACAAGTGATGCTCCTAGGGCAGTTACAGCCCAAGTAAATATAGTTGCTGTTAATCCTTGCAATACTGGACTTAAACTATTAAACCATTCCATTGTCCTTTAAGTATTCTCCCTAAAATAGTTTTCTCTACATTATATTGCAAAATTCTCATATCTGTTCCCTTGATATTATTATATACAAATTTTCCATTATACCTATTTGGTTGACATTATAATGACTTCATGATAAGATTATTAAGTAATATTTTTACAAGCCGCCATGGCGGAACTGGCAGACGCACATGACTCAAAATCATGCGGGCAACCGTGTGGGTTCGATTCCCACTGGCGGCACCAAAAATTTATA
>JAKSUK010000152.1 GCA_024409095.1 Clostridium sp. | reverse complement strand
AGTAGGTGCTAATAAAACTGCAATTAAGATAATTGGTGATCATACTGATATGTATGCACAAGGATATTTTTCATATGATTCTAAAAAATCAGGTGGTATAACTATTTCACATTTAAGATTTGGAGATAAACCTATTAAGTCACATTATGAAATATATTCAGCTCATTATATTGCTTGTCATAATCAATCATATGTATTTTCATATAATATAGTTGAGGGATTAAGGAAAAATGGAACTTTAGTTTTAAATACTATTTGGAGCGAAGAAGAATTGGAAGAAAAGCTTCCTGGAAGCTTAAAGAGCTATATAGCTCAAAATAATATTAATTTCTATACAATTAATGCTGTTAAAATAGCTCAGGAAATAGGACTTGGCGGAAGAATAAATATGATAATGCAAGCCGTATTCTTTAAACTAGCAAATATAATACCAGTTGAAGATGCTATAGGATATTTAAAGGAAGCCGTTGTAACTTCTTATGGTAAAAAAGGAGAAAAGGTAGTTAATATGAATTTTGCTGCTATTGATGCAGGTGTTAATTCAGTAAAAAAGATAAACATACCAGATTCATGGAAAGATGCTAAGGATAAAGATGAAAAAGTAGAAAAGCATTTAACAGATTTCTATAGAGAAATATGTGATCCAATAAATAAATTACAGGGTAATACATTAGCAGTTTCAAAATTCTTAGAAACAGGAGCAGGAGATACTTTTGAATCAGGAACAACAAGATTTGAAAAGAGGGGTATTGCAGTAAATGTTCCTGAATGGATTCCTGAAAACTGTATTCAATGTAATCAATGCTCATATGTATGTCCTCATGCAACAATAAGAGCATTTTTATTAAATGAAGATGAAAAGTCAAATGCACCAGAAGATTTTAAGGTGTTAAGTGCTAAAGGAATCAAAGATACAGAAATTAAGTATTTTTCAATAGGTGTAAGTCCTTTAGATTGTGTAGGATGTGGAAATTGTGCAGAAATTTGTCCAGCACCAGGAAAAGCATTAATAATGAAAGCACAACAAACTCAGCATAATCAAATAGAGCCTTGGAATTATGCTACAGATAAGATTAAAAATAAAGTAAATCCTATGAAGAAAGCTACTGTTAAAGGAAGTCAATTTGAACAACCATTACTTGAATACTCAGGAGCTTGTGCTGGATGTGGGGAAACTCCATATGCAAAACTTATAACTCAATTGTTTGGTGATAGAATGATGATAGCTAATGCTACAGGATGCTCATCAATTTGGGCTGCATCAGGAGCAGCTACAGCATATTCAAAAAATCAAAATGGTCATGGTCCAGCATGGGCAAATTCATTATTTGAAGATAATGCAGAATATGGACTTGGAATGTACTTAGGAGTTAAGGCTATAAGAGAAAGAATTGCAAGCAATATTGAAAAAGCTTTAGAAAGTGATATGAGTGAAGATGTGAAAGCTGTTTTAAGAGATTGGCTTGAAAATAAAGATGAAAGTGAGGGAACAAGAGAAAGAGCTGAAAAGGTTAAATGTGCTTTAGAAAATGAAGATAGTGAAATAGCTAAGGCTATAAAGAAAGATGAAGGATTTTTAGTTAAAAGATCACAATGGATTTTTGGTGGAGATGGTTGGGCATATGATATTGGATATGGAGGATTAGACCATGTGCTTGCTAGTGGAGAAGATGTGAATATATTAGTAATGGATACTGAAATATATTCTAATACAGGAGGTCAAGCATCAAAATCAACACCAACAGCAGCAGTAGCAAAATTTGCAGCATCAGGTAAGAGAATAAGAAAGAAAGATTTAGGATTAATGGCAGTAACTTATGGTTATGTTTATGTTGCACAAGTATGTTTAGGTGCTGATATGAATCAAACAGTTAAAGCAATTGCTGAAGCTGAAAAATATAAAGGACCATCACTTATCATTGCTTATGCTCCATGTATAAGTCATGGAATTATATCAGGAATGAGTAATACTCCGGGAGAACAAAAGAAGGCAGTAGCTTGTGGATATTGGCAATTATATAGATATAATCCAGAATTAGTAGGAGAAAAATCAGCATTTACATTAGATTCAAAAGCACCAAATTATGAATTATTTAATGATTTCTTAATGGGAGAAGTAAGATACTCTGCTTTAGCTAAGGTATATCCAGAATTGGCAGAAGAGTTATTTGCAAGGACTAAGGAAGATGCTATTAGAAGATATGATACATATAAGAAACTATCTGAAATAAGCTAAATAATAAAGCATAGCCAAAAGGCTATGCTTTATTATTAGGATTTATTTGTTATCAATGCTATCGATATATTCTTTCATTAAATTAGCAGAATGAAGGAATTTTACCTTTTCATCATCACTTAATGAAATATCAAGAACTTTTTCGATACCATTTTTACCAACAATAGTAGGAACACTTAAGTAAGCATTGCTTATTCCAAGGTAATCTTCTAATAGAGTTGAAACTGTAAGTATAGCTTTTTCATCACCTAAAAATGCTTCAACTATTCTAACTAGTGCAAGAGCAACTGAAAAAGCAGTAGCTCCTTTCCTATTTATAACTTCATATGCTGCATTTTTTACATCTGTAGCAATAACATCTTCTGTTTCTATATCCCATTCTATATTAAATTGTTCAGAGAAGCTTTTAACAGGGATATTTCCAATAGATAGTTTTGACCAAGCAACAAATTCACTATCACCATGTTCACCAAGTACATATCCTTCAACATTTCTTCCGTCAATTTCAAAATATTTTCCAAGTAAGCTTCTTAACCTTGCAGTATCTAGTACAGTACCAGAGCCAATAACTCTATTTTTAGGGAATCCAGATAATTTATATGTCATATATGCTAATATATCCACAGGATTTGAAACAACTAAAAGTATTGAATTAGGACTTAATTTAGCTAGAGTTGGAATAAATCCTTTAAATATATTATAGTTTTTATCAACTAAATCTAATCTTGTTTCACCAGGTTTTTGAGCTAAACCAGCAGTTATGATAATTATATCTGAATTTGCTGTATCTTGAAGAGTTCCAAGTGAAATTTTACAAGGCTTACAAAGGGAACTTCCATGCAGCAAATCTAAAACTTCTCCTAATGCTTTTTCTTGCTTTATATCATTAATCACTATTTCAGTTGCAACTCCTTTTTGTAATAAAGCAAAGGCTGTAGTTGCACCAATTGAGCCTGCTCCAATTATAGATATTTTACTCATTAATAAACACTTCCTTTATAATAGCTATATATTTATTATTATGAATAAATATAAATTTATGCTTTATTAAAGATAATTTATATTTATAATAATTATTGTTATAATCATCATTAGAATTGCAAAATACTAATATAAAAGCAGTAAGGAGATAAAAATGAAATTATTTAGAGAAGCAATAATAATTTTTGGAATATATCTTTTAGGCGTATTACTAGTAGATGTTACTGTATTACCTATACCAGGAAATGTATTAGGAATGCTTATATTATTCTTATTATTATATTTTAAAGTAATAAAGTTAGAGCAAATAAGCACTATTTCTAATTTTTTTTTAGAACATTTGGCATTTTTCTTTATACCAGCTGGAGTAGGTTTAATATCATCCTTTGATATAATAAAAGATATATGGATACAGTTATTAATTGTATGCTTTATAACAACTATAATTACTATGGCATGCACAGGACGAATAGTACAAAGAATAGCTAATAGAAAAGA
>JAKSUK010000151.1 GCA_024409095.1 Clostridium sp. | reverse complement strand
TGAAAAGGCACTGACTATTAATAAAGAGGGAAAGACATCTATTGAAATAAAAAATCAAATCAATGGATATTTAGAAGATCCAAAATATGAGTTTAAGAGTTCAATTAAGAAGAGTGCTATTGTAATATTACTGATATTAATAAGTGCAACAACTATAGTTATGATAATAAATAAAGATAAAGATGATACTTTATCAAATAATAATAATCGTATAGTGGTAAATAAAGAAGTGATGATAAATCAAGAAGTCATGATAAATGAAGAAAATAATGATGAGACTTTATTACAAGAAGATATAAAAAATGAGCAAGTTAATAAGCTTCATTCACAAGAAGAAATTGAAAAAGCATATGAGCAAGCAATGGCTTTGTTTGATGGAGAAAAATATGATGAAGCCATAGAAGTATTAAAAAGCGCTTATAATAGTGATTTATATACATATTATCATAAGCATATATTATTTTTATTAGCATCATCTTATTACGAAAAAAATCAATTTAAGGAAGCTATAGAGCATTATGAAGAATATATTGCTAAATATAATGAAACATATATAGAAGAGATATATTATAAATTAGCCTTAGCATATGAAAATATAGATTTAAATAAGAGCAAAGAATATGCGGAGCATATAAGGAAGGAATTTAGTAACTCCATATATAATAACAGCAAGCTCTCTCAAATAATCTCTAAATAAAGGAGGTAAATAACTATAATTACTGTAATTGAAAATATTAAAGTTTATAATCCAAAATATTTAGGTATAAAAACAATAGTTTTAGCAGGAGAAAAGATAGAAGGAATATATGATAAAGTAAATGTACCCAAAGATTTTATTTCTATTGAAATTATAGATGGACGAGGAAAGTCATGCTTACCAGGATTTATAGATTCACATGTACATATTATTGGTGGTGGTGGAGAAGGTGGTTTTAGAACTCGTATTCCAGAGATAAATATAAAAACTCTTATAGAAAGTGGAATAACTTCAGTAGTAGGATGTTTAGGAACTGACTCTGTGTGTAGGAATATGGAAACACTTTTAGCAAAAGTTAATTCATTAGATGAAGAGGGAATAACGGCATATTGTTATACAGGATCATATGATATACCTGTAAAAACATTAACGGACAGCATAAAGAAAGATGTAATGCTTATAGAGAAAATAATAGGTGTAGGAGAAATTGCTTTATCAGACCATAGAAGTACACAACCTACTTATGATGAATTTGTTAGAGCTATATCAGAAACAAGAGTAGGTGGATTACTATCAGGAAAATCAGGGATTGTAAATATTCATTTAGGTGATGGCAAAAAGAGGTTAGATTATCTTTTTAGAATGTTAGAAGAAACGGAAATACCATTAACACAAGTATTACCAACACATCTTAATAGAAATAAAGATTTATTAAGTGAAGGTTTAAGATATGCTAAGAACGGTGGAAATATAGATTTAACAACAAGTTCAGACCCAGAGCATTTAGAACCAGGAGAAATGAGAGCATCAGAAGCATTATCATATTTATTAAATAAAGGTATAAGTATAGAAAATATAACTTTTTCATCTGATGGTAATGGAAGTATGCCTATGTTTGATAAAGGTAAATTATTAGGTATAGGTATATGTAGTGTACAAAGTTTATATAATGAAGTTACGGAAGCTGTTAAAAAATATAGTATTCCAATGGAAGAGGCTATTAAAGTAATAACTTCAAATGTAGCAGAAATATTAAAATTAAAGAATAAAGGAACTGTTGAAGCAGGTAAGGATGCAGATTTAGTTATTATTGATGATAAAGATTTAAAGATAAATACTGTAATAGCAAAAGGAAAAATAGTTGTTAAAGAAGGTAAATCTGTAATAGAGAGTATATTTGCTTGATACAAAAATAAGAGACTATATCTAAATAGGATATAGCCTCTTATTTTTTAGTAAGCCAAAGAGAAAAATAAATGCTGACCTATTAAAGTGGTATCAGACTTTTCTACACTTTTCATCCAGCTACATGTTGCAGTTTCAGGGTTATAAAAAAATAACGCATCACCAGTTGGATCATAGCCTTTAATAGCATCATAAACGGCATTATAACATTCTGGCGATGGCTCAACAGTAATTTTTCCATCAACTACACAAGAAAATGCATATGGTTGGAATATTACTTCTTTAACCGTATCAGGAAATTGTGAGCTTAACACACGGTTTAATATTACAGATGCTACTGCTACCTTTCCTTCAAATGGCTCACCTTTACTTTCAGCATATACAACTTGAGACATAATGTATATATCATCCTCTGTTAAATAAATTGAACTATTATTATCTGAAAAAACTTCTACATAATCAGTATCAGATAAATCTATATAGCTCTCATTAGAGCAATTTAAGCTTTCAACATTTTCATCATATTTTAAAGTATTTAATAAATTAATATTATCTGCTAACTCATAAGCTTTGCAGTTAATATTCGCTGAAAGAGAAAGGGTTAAAATAAAAAAAAATAAAAATTTAACCAATTTCATAAAAAACCTCCTTTTGGTTACAACCCAATCAAAGTATAGTGTAACCATAAAGAGAAAAATAATACTAAGAATTTTCTAACAAACTTAAAAATTGCTGAATTCTAGTTGAAAGATTATTATATTTTTCATAGGCACTATTATAATTTTTATCAATTACTTTTTTATTTTCTTTATATCCAGAAGAGGAAAGTTCATATATTATTGCAGTACGGATTGAATCTAAATAAGATGAATATAAAGAAAATATATCATTTAGATTATTATAATAATTTAAAGAACCCTCTGGAATAGAAATACTACATAAATCTTTTTTTAAAGAGTTAAAAGAGTCTTCTTTTTCATTTAAATCATTAAGAAGAACATCAAAGTTTCTATTTTCTTCATGAATACGTTCAATTGCTGGTTTAAGATTTTCTAATAGTTTAAAAAAGTTATCAGATATATCTGAAAGTTTAGTAATAAATTCTGTATATTGTGCATTTTTAATTTCACCTTGAATTTTAATTTGATTTAGTTTAGAGTAATGAGAAACAAATGCGTATGAGAAGTTTTCCAAAGAATCATTATAATCAAGTGATATACCTTCATCATATAGAGTTGAATAAGAATCAACACATTTGCTTTTTAAAGTATCTAAATTAGTTATAAGTTCATCTAATGAAGAATCTTCATATGTAGAAATATAGTTAAGATAATATGTGTATAAATCATAAGTATTATCTAGTGCTTTTAAAAGTTTTGTAGATAGCTTAATATTGTCATTAGATGATAAATTGTTTAAAGATGTTATGCAATTATTTATTTCAGCAATTCCACTTTTTAATAAATATGAAGCAGAATCAATATTAAGGGAAGTATCAGCAATACAATTATTAAGTGAAGAGTTGACTGAATTGAGATTATTAGCTATAAGAGCATAAGTTGATATATTGTT
Organism: Clostridium sp.; assembly: GCA_024409095.1. Taxonomy (GTDB): domain Bacteria; phylum Bacillota; class Clostridia; order Clostridiales; family Clostridiaceae; genus Clostridium. The sequence continues at coordinate 266 of JAKSUK010000151.1, read as the reverse complement.
AGAAGTAGAAGTGCCTTTAAGATTAGTGTTAATATTTAAGAGTATCACGCATGTTGAAGTAACTATAATAGAGGTTATAAGACAAATTATAAAATTAAAATTTTTTTTAAAATACTCTTTATTAATAGTCATAAAAATCACATCCTTGTAAAGTTATCTTTACATAAATTTATTAAGATAAACTTAAAAATATTATAGATATTATTAAAAAATATAAGTTATAGTGTATAATTTAAATAGAAAAGTAACGGTGGTGAAATTATGGA
>JAKSUK010000150.1 GCA_024409095.1 Clostridium sp. | reverse complement strand
TTAGGAATATTGACCAAGAAGCTCCCACTTCTATAAGTGGAGAGTAGTTCACAATACTGTACGACTATAATATAGTAAAAAGTATAAGGAGTTGTAGTGGGAATGAATATTGAAAGACAAGAAAATTTTAAAAGAATAAACTTGATATTTTTAATAGTTTGTGGAGTGATTTTTGGTGCATTTAATTTAGGTGCTTATATTGAATATTTAATGGGGGATAGGCCAGTTTCATTTTTATGTACTGTAGGGTCTATAACTTCAGTTACATATGTAATAGCCATTATTGGGTATTTAAAAAATAAAAATAGTAAGTTTACAGGAGTAGTATTATCTATAGGGTTTGGAGTCTTATATATAATTACGTTAACAACAACTATTAAAGAGTCAAGCTTTGCAGTAGCTTATCCTATATTAGTATTACTAATTTTATATAAGGATATTAAGCTTATAGTAACAGGAATTATTATAACAATAATATCTGAAGCTGTTATGGTTTATAATTTAATACAATCAGGTAACACTTCAGAACTTACAGTTTTAATTTTAATAACATTGGTATTTCTTCCAATAATATATATTGTAAATGGTGTTGTTAATAAATTAAATGATGAAGCTGAATTAAATAATAAGATAATGCAAGAAAAGAATGCATCATTAGAAGAAATGATAGAGAATTTAAATAATATTTCTCAAACTATAAAGATAAATTCATCAGAACTTCAAAGTGTTTTAGTGAATTTTAAAGAAAGTAATAATATTGTTAATAGCTCAATAGAAGAAATATCTCTTGGTGCTACAGAAACAGCAAATGAAGTAGAAAATCAAAGTATTTATATGGAAAGTATAAAGAGTAAAGTTACAGATGAATGGAACTCTATGGTTAAAGTTGAAGAGTTATCTATAAATGCTGAAAATACCATAGAAAAAGGTTTAGACGTTGTTGAAAAACTTTCTAATAAAAGTGATAATATAGAAAAAATGAGCAATGATGTTAATATTAGAATGAAAGAATTACATAAAAAGTCTGAAACTATAGGAACAATAATAAGCACTATAACAGAAATAGCTGAGCAAACAAATCTTTTAGCTTTAAATGCATCTATAGAAGCAGCAAGAGTTGGTGAAGCAGGAAAAGGATTTGCTGTAGTTGCAGATGAAATTAAGGTATTAGCTGAGAAGAGTAGACAAAATGTAAACATAATTGATAATATCCTAAAAGAATTAGAAATAGATATTAAAGTTTCAGCAAAAGATTTTGAAGAGCTTCTAAATGAAAATAAGGAACAAACAATTTTAGTAAACACTACTGAAAGCATATTTGATTCTATTAGTCAAAATAATAATATTGTAAAAAATGAAATAAGTAGTGCACATGTAAAGATGAAAGAAGTATTAGAAGATAGTCAAAATGTATATGACAGTATATCAAATCTTTCAGCTATATCTGAAGAAACTATGGCTAATTCTCAACAAACAGCTAGTGAGTCTGAGCTTAATAAAAATAAAATTTTACATATTGAAAATATATCAAATAATATTTATGAAGCAATTTCAGAAGTTGATAAATATTTTAAATAAAAAATTTTATAAGGAGGTTGTTGGAAAAGCAAATGAATCTATAGGTCTTATTGAGAAAATAGCATCATTATCATACTGATGAGATTATTAAAAATTTTATCAGTATTTTTTTATTCAAAGTGTAATATAATAAAAAGTGAAAAAAATAAGGGAGTTGAGATTTTGAAAGGAATTGAATATGTAAATGAAGTACTATCACAAGTACAAAAAAGGAATGAAAATGAAAAGGAATTTAATGATGCAGTTAAAGAAGTATTAACTTCAATAGCACCAGTTTTTGATGCACATCCAGAATATATTGAAGCTGGAATACTTGAAAGAATAGTAGAACCAGAAAGACAAATATTTTTTAGAGTTCCATGGGTAGATGATAAGGGAAGAGTGCAAGTAAATAGAGGATATAGAGTACAATTTAATAGTGCAATTGGACCATATAAGGGTGGATTAAGATTACATCCAACTGTTAATGCAAGTATAATTAAGTTTTTAGGCTTTGAACAAATATTTAAAAATTCTTTAACAGGACTTCCAATAGGTGGAGGTAAAGGTGGAGCAGATTTTGATCCTAAAGGAAAATCTAATGGTGAAGTTATGAGGTTTTGTCAAAGCTTTATGTCAGAGCTTTATAAACATATAGGTCCTGATTCAGATGTACCTGCTGGAGATATAGGTGTTGGAGGCAGAGAAATTGGATATCTTTATGGATATTATAAGAAGCTAAGAAGTGCAAGTCATATGGGAGTTTTAACTGGTAAAGGGTTAAACTATGGTGGAAGTCTTGCAAGAACAGAAGCTACTGGTTATGGATTAGTATATTTTACAGAAGAAATGATGAATGATAATAATATGTCTTTTGCAGGAAAGAAAGTTGTAATTTCAGGTTCAGGAAATGTAGCTATATATGCAACTAAAAAAGCTACAGAACTAGGAGCTAAAGTTATTGCACTTAGTGATTCTAATGGATATATATATGATGAAAATGGAATTAACTTAGAAGCTGTAAAAGAAATTAAGGAAGTTAAGAGAGGCAGAATTAAAGAGTATTTAGATTATGTACCTTCAGCAGAATATCATGAAGGCTGTAGAGGAATTTGGAGTATTAAGTGTGATATTGCACTTCCATGTGCTACACAAGGCGAATTAGATTTAGAATCAGCTAAAACATTGATTGCTAATGGAACAAAAGTAGTATCTGAAGGAGCTAATATGCCAACAACATTAGATGCTATAGCAGAATTACAAAAAGCTGGAGTGCTATTTGGGCCAGCTAAAGCAGCCAATGCTGGTGGAGTTGCTTGTTCAGCTCTTGAAATGTCACAAAATAGCATGAGATTATCATGGACATTTGATGAAGTAGATGAAAAATTAAAAGATATAATGATTAATATTTATAAAAATTCTGCACAGGCTGCTAAAAAGTATGGCTGTGAAGGAAATATATTAGCAGGTGCTAATATAGCAGGATTTACAAAAGTTGCAGATGCTATGATGTCACAAGGAATAGTATAAAATTAAAGCTTAAGTATTATAAATGGAACTCCCAAAATATTGGGGGTTCTATTTATAATATTAAAATTTATAGAGACAATAATAAAAGAAAAAAATAAATTAATATAACCGAAAGCATGTTTGGTCAAAATATGATAGAATTATATAGTTAAAAATTAAAGAAAGGTTTTTGGAGGATGAAGATAGATGGAAAATAAAGTTAAGTATGATGTAACCGACTTAACATCACTTGAAAAGCTTGAACCTGTAATAATTAGACCGGGGATGTATATTGGATCTACTGGAACAAAGGGATTACATCACTGTATATGGGAAATATTAGATAACTCAATTGACGAAATTTCTAATGGTTATGGAAATAAAGCAAGTGTTATTTTAAATAAAGATAAAAGTGTAACAATTATAGATAATGGAAGAGGAGTTCCAACAGGGCTGCATCCAATTAAGAAAAAGACAGGTGTGGAAATGGTTTATACTGAGCTTCATACTGGAGGTAAGTTTAACAATAAAAACTATAAGACATCTGGAGGACTTCATGGTGTTGGTGCAGCTGTAGTAAATGCATTATCAAAATGGCTAGAAGTAGAAGTTCATCAAAATGGCAATATATATAAACAAAGATTTGAGTATGCTTTTGAT
>JAKSUK010000015.1 GCA_024409095.1 Clostridium sp. | reverse complement strand
AAATTTTAATATAGGTATGAGGTGTAAAATGAATTATTTGAATTTGAATTCTTTTAAAAAAGGAAATGATTTTATAAAATTTCAAGAAGGAAAAATTCATATATTATTTTCTACAGCGGAAAATAATAAAAACTTTAATAGAAATACAGAAGAGGGAGTAAATGAATTAGAGGAATTAACTAATAAGTTTGATTGCAAAAATATAGAGTACTTGAAACAAACTCATAGTAATAAGGTATATACATATAGAAAAGGAAAGCATGATTTTAAAGATAATGAAGGTGATGCAATTATTACTAATGAAGAAAAAACCATTATAGGTGTTTTTACTGCTGATTGTGTGCCTGTAATACTTGTAGATAAAGAAAACAATGCTATTGCAGCAATTCATAGTGGATGGAAAGGGACATTCTCATCTATAGTAAGAGAAGCTATTTTAAAGATGAAAGAAGAATATAGTACTAAGGCAGAAAACTTAATTGTATATATAGGACCTCATATTAGAAAGTGTTGCTATGAAGTATCAGAAGAATTAAAAGAACAATTTATTGAAAGATTTAATATACAAAAAGATAAACTCTTTTATGGAAGAAATTTAAGTTTGGAAGAATGTATTAATAATGATTTAATAAATAGTGGCATACTAGAAGAAAATATAAATTCATTAGGTATTTGTACAAACTGTGAAAAAGAAATTAAGCTATATTCTTATAGAAAAAGTAATGGAGATTATGGGCGATTATTTTCATTTGTATATATTAAAGATTAATTTGGGAGATAAACATGACTAAAGGAAAAATATTAGTTGTAGATGATGAAGAACATATTTTAGAACTTATTAAATATAATCTTAATGCAATAGGATATGAAGTAATAGAAGCGAACAATGGTGATGATGCAGTAATTAAGGCAATTAATAAAGTACCAGATTTGATTTTACTAGATTTAATGTTGCCTGGTAAAGATGGTTATGATGTGTGTAGAGAATTAAGAAGCAATGCTAAGACTGAAGCTATACCTATAATAATGCTTACAGCTAAAAGTGAGGAAATAGATAAAATATTAGGGTTAGAGATTGGAGCAGATGACTATATAACAAAGCCTTTTTCAGTTAGAGAGCTTATGGCAAGAGTGAAAGCTGTACTTCGTAGATACACAAAAAGTGAAGAAGGTAGTGAAAAGTTTGTGTTTGGTGATATTAAGGCAGACTTTAAAAATTACTCGGTAACTTGTGGAGATGAAAAAGTAGAACTGACTTTAAAAGAGTTTGAACTTTTAGAAGTACTAGTTAAAAATAGAGGAAAGATTTTAACAAGAGAAATGCTTTTAGATAAGATATGGGGATATGAATATATTGGTGAAAGTAGGACTGTAGATGTACATATAAGACATTTGCGTAAAAAGGTTGAAAAAGATGATAAAAATCCAAAGTTTATTGAAACTATAAGAGGAGTTGGGTATAGATTTAACCCTCATTTATAGTGATGAAGAAAAGGATAATAATATCTATTTTAATAACAATAGTATTTGCAATTACTATATTAAGCAGTGTTTTTGTTGTAGTGGTTAATGTTAAAGAAGTAAATAGAACAAAAGAATTTCTAGAACTTTATAATAAGCTTGTAGTATATGATTTGGAAAAGGGAAATAATAATTTTAGTGAGTACAAAATAAATGGACAAGAAATAAGAATAAGTATTATAGATAAAGAAGGACAAGTATTATATGATAGTTTTGGAAATGTAATAGATAACCATTCTAATAGAGAAGAGGTATTAGAAGCGTTTAATTTAGGAACTAGTTCTTCTGTGAGGTTTAGTGATACCGTAGGTAAGTATTTAGCTTACTATACAAGTAAGATTGATGATAATACAGTTATAAGGACATCAACACAAGTGAACAATAATAATTTAATTACAAATAAAAGCAGTAAGTATTTTATTCTTATAATTATAGGGGTAATATCAATATCTATAGTATTGTGTGAAAAGTTGGTTAAGATAATTGTTCAGCCAGTTAGGGAGCTAGAAGAAGTAACGAAAAAAATAGCTAATGGCGACTTAAATAAGAGAGCTAAAATATATTATCATGATGAAATAGGGGCATTAGCTAAAACTTTTAATGAGATGGCTGATATGTTAGAAATTAAGATAAGTGATTCGTTAGATAAACAAAATAAATTAGAAGCTATACTTGAAAGTATGGAAAGTGGTGTTGTAGCTATTGCATCAACTGGTAAGGTAATGCTAATAAATCCTTATGCTAAGAGTCTTTTTGGAATTAATGAAGATATTATTGGAAAAAATATTTCTAATTATATTGTTGATAATGAGCTTTTAACTTTTATAAGAGATATAATTGATATTGATTCAAAAGAAATAAAATTATTTCATCCTATTGAAAGAGAAATAAAGGTAAAAAAAGCACCTATTATTGGAGAAAGAGGAAGCGAATTTGGCATTGTTATTTCCATACAAGATATTACTGATATAAAAAGGCTAGAAAATATGAGAAGTCAGTTTGTAGCTAATGTATCTCATGAATTAAAAACGCCTCTTACATCTATAAAAGGATTTTCTGAGACATTAAGAATAGTAGATGATGAAAATACTAAAAATAAATTCTTAGATATAATAGATAAGGAAACTGATAGACTGACATTATTGATTGAGGATATATTAATTTTATCTAATATTGAAAATATGAATAAACTTTCAAGTGATAAATTTAATCCTAATGAAGTTATTGATGATGTTATAAGTATGGTAAATAAAGAAGCTGTTAAGAAGAATATATCAATTGAAGTTGAAAAGAAATTTACTGCATTGCTTATAGGAGCTAAAAATAAGTTTTATCAAGTAGTTTTAAATTTAATAACTAATAGTATAAAGTATTCTAATGAAGAGGGAAATGTAAAAATATTTACTAATAAAAGCAAGGATAAATTTATCTTGATAGTTAAGGATGATGGTATTGGAATACCTAAAGAAGATTTACCTAGAATATTTGAAAGATTTTATATTGTTGATAAATCTAGAACATCAAAGAGTACAGGTTTAGGATTAGCGATAGTAAAGCATATTGTTAAATTATTTAATGGTGAAATATTTGTTGAATCAGAAGTTGGAAAAGGAAGTAAGTTTACGGTAGTTAGCAAAAATATATATTGTGAATAAAAAGGAATCTTGATTAATTCAAGGTTCCTTTTTAGTTTACTTAATAAATATACACTTTAAACAATTGCATAATATTGAGTTAACTTTTAGATAATAATATTAATGTATAAATTAATTCAAGAAAAGAAATCAATAATATATATAAGTTGTATTTGTGGAGGATATAGGTATGAAAAGAAAAAAAGTTAAATTATTAGTAGGAGCAATGATAATAGCAATTATATCAGTAATTTTTACAGGCTGTGGTAATAATTCGTCTTCAAGTGATGCAACAGCTAAAATCACAGTTTCAGGATCAACTTCTGTGGGACCATTAATGGAAAAAATAGCTGAAAAGTATGAAGAAGAAAATTCAAATATATCAATTGAAATTAATCAAACGGGTTCATCTGCTGGTATTAAAGATGTTATGAATGGAATTTCTGAAATAGGTATGTCTTCAAGAAGTTTAAAGGATGAAGAAGCTATAAATCTTAAAGCTACAGTATTAGCATATGATGGGATTGCTGTAATTAATAATACTAACAATTCAGTAAAAGAATTAAGTATAGAGCAAATAAAAAATATATTTACAGGAAAGGTTAAAAATTGGAATGAAGTAGGTGGAAGTGATAAACCAATAGTTGTAATTTCAAGAGAATCAGGTTCAGGAACTAGAACAGCATTTGAAGAAAGTGTTGGGTATAGCGAAGAAGAGTTGGTGAGGGATGCTTCTATATCTAAAGGAAATGGTGATGTTAAAACAACAGTTTCTAGCAATGAAAATGCTATTGGATTTGTTTCATTTGAATATTTAGATGATACAATATCATCAATAAATGTTGATGGCGTAGAACCAACAGCAGAAAATGTTAAGAAGGGATTATATGCATTATCAAGAACTTTTATAGCTGTAACAAATGAAAAGTATGTTACAGAAAAAGCTCAAAATTTAATAGACTATATTATTAGTGAGGAAGGACAACAAATTGTTGAAGATAACAAGTTAATAACAATTTATTAATTAGTTACTAGCTTTGGAGGCGTAAAATGCAAAGTATAAACAATAAAGATATTAAAAATTTTAATATGAAGAAAGCTATAGATGACGTATCTAAGTGGATATTTTTACTAAGTGCATTAATTGCAGTTTTTAGTTTGATGTTAATAATGGGATTTGTTTTTTATAAAGGTTTAAGACCATTTTTTTCAGAAGGATATTCATTTTTAGATTTTATTATAGGTACAGACTGGTATCCAAATTCAAATAAATTTGGAGTACTGCCTATGATTATTGCAACTATATTAGCAAGCATAGGAGCTTTAATTATTGGTGTTCCTATAGGTTTATTGACATCAATATTTATTTCAGAAATTGCACCTAAGAAAGTAGCAAATATAATTGTGCCAGCTGTAGAGTTACTAGCAGGAATACCTTCAGTATTATATGGTGTTTTTGGACTTGCAATAATTGTACCTTGGATTAAGGATACATTTAACTTGCCTAAAGGACAGAGTTTATTAGCAGTAATAATTGTTTTAGCAATAATGATGTTACCTACAATAATTTCAGTAGCAACTACAGCTATAAGAGCTGTACCTAAAAGTTATAAGGAAGGATCATTAGCATTAGGAGCATCACATATTGAAACTACATTTAAAGTTGTAGTACCAGCAGCTAAATCAGGTATTTTAGCAGCAGTTATTCTAGGGGTTGGTAGGGCTGTAGGAGAAACAATGGCAATAATTTTAGTAGCAGGAAATTCAGCCAATGTTCCTACATCTATATTTGATGGAATAAGACCTTTAACAAGCAATATAGCTTTGGAAATGGGATATGCTTATGGAACACATCAAGAAATGCTTTTTGCTACAGGAGTTGTGTTATTTATATTTATCTTGATATTAAACTTAGTAATAGCAAGGCTTTCTAATAAGGGTGGTAAATGATTATGAGGAAATTTAAAGAGAATGTATTAAAAATATTATTATATTTAGCATCTATTTTTACTGTTGGAATTTTAGTATTTATATTAGGTTTCATATTTGTAAAAGGATATAAGAAAATCACTCCTACATTTATTTTTAATAAATATTCTGCTTATGGTGATGGGGGAATTATGCCAATGATAGTTTCTACTTTGTATGTAGTTGGAATATCAATTTTAGTTGCAACACCAATTGGAGTATTAGCAGCAGTTTATTTACAAGAATATTCAAAACAAGGAAAAGTGGTTAAAATAATAAGATTCTGTACAGAATCACTTTCAGGGATACCTTCAATAGTATATGGGCTTTTTGGAGCAATATTTTTCGTTGGTTTTTTAAAGTTTGGTTATTCATTATTATCAGGTGCGCTTACTGTTTCAATTATTATACTACCTGTAATAATACGTACAACAGAAGAAGCATTAAAAGTAGTACCTATATCTTATAGAGAAGCTTCATTAGGACTTGGAGCTACAAAATTTCAAACACTTTATAAAGTAATTCTTCCAAGTGCAATTCCTGGAATATTATCAGGGATAATACTTTCGATAGGGCGTGTAGTTGGTGAATCAGCTGCTATATTGCTTACAGCTGGGAGTGTTACTAAAATGCCTAAAGGAATTTTATCAAGTGGAAGAACTCTTACAGTACATTCATTTTTAGTGGTACAAGAAGCTGGAGATATTGCAGAAGCTACAGCCGTAGGAAGTGTTTTAATTGTTATTATATTATTATTAAATAGTATAGCTAAGATTATAACGAAGAAGTTTAATAAGAATAATTATTAGTAGGTTTAGAGGTGAAAATATGACAATTAGTAAAGCACCTGAGATACAGGTAAGAAATTTAGAATTATTTTATGGGAATAATAAAGCTCTTAAAAATATAAATTTAGATATAGAATCAAAGAAAGTTACAGCATTAATTGGACCATCTGGATGTGGAAAATCAACATTTTTAAGGACTTTAAATAGGATGAATGATTTAATTGATAATGTTAAAATTACTGGTGAAATAATTATTGATGGTAAAAACATATATAAAGATATTGATGAAATAGATTTGCGAAAAAAGGTGGGAATGGTTTTTCAAAAACCCAATCCATTTCCGATGTCAATATATGATAATGTAGCTTATGGGCCAAGACTTCATGGTGTTAAGGATAAAAAAACTTTAGATGAAATTGTAGAAAAAAGTTTAAGTGGAGCTGCACTTTGGAATGAAGTTAAAGATAGACTTAAGAAAAGTGCATTAGGATTATCAGGTGGTCAGCAACAAAGATTATGTATAGCAAGAACAGTAGCTGTTTCACCAGAAATAATTTTAATGGATGAACCAACATCAGCACTAGATCCAATATCAACTATCAAGATGGAAGAATTGATGTATGAGCTTAAAAAGGAATATACAGTTGTAATTGTCACTCATAATATGCAACAAGCAGGAAGAATTGCTGATAAAACAGCATTCTTTTTAAGTGGTGCAGTAATAGAGTATAGCGATACTAATGATATTTTTAATAAACCAAAGGATAAGAGAACAGAAGATTATATAACAGGGAGATTTGGCTAAAATATTATATACTTAATGATGAGGTTGATTTAGTATATTAATTCAACACATTGGTAAATAATAAAAAGAAGAGGCAATACCTCTTCTTTTTATTTATGTTAATATTTAGTATAAAAGATAATGTATTAAATAAGTTGTTTATTGACTGAATAAAATAATTGAGTTAATATATCATAGAGTAGAAAGGTAATTATAGGAGTGAAATATATGAAAAATGTAGTAACTAGTGTAATGCCTGATAGCATTGCTGAAGAAGTCGGCATTGAAGTAAATGATATTCTATTATCAATTAATGGAGAAAAGATAGTTGATATTATTGACTACAGGTTTTTAACTGCAGACGAAGAAATAGTTTTAGAAATTCAAAAACCGGATGGTGAAATTTGGGAATATGAAATAGAAAAGGATTATGGAGAAGAAATAGGATTAGAATTTGGCGGAGGAATAATGGATAAAGCCAAAAGATGTAGCAATAAATGCATGTTCTGTTTTATAGATCAAAATCCAAAAGGAATGAGAGAAAGCATATATTTTAAGGATGATGATTCACGTCTTTCATTTTTACAAGGTAACTTTGTTACATTGACAAATATGAAGGATGAAGATATAGAGAGAATAATAAGATATAGAATAAGTCCAATAAATATTTCTGTACATACAACAAATCCAGAATTAAGGGTTAAAATGCTTGGTAACAGATTTGCAGGTCAAGTTTATGAAAGACTTAAACGTCTAAGTGATGCAGGTATTGAAATGCATTGTCAAATAGTTCTTATTCCAGATGTAAATAATGGTGAAGAGCTTAAAAATACAATTGAAGACTTATATAAGCTGTATCCAGCAGTAGAAAATATTGCAGTAGTACCTATAGGTGTAACTAAATACAGAGATGGATTAGTTGAGGTTAATACATTTACTAAGGAAACATCTAAAAAAGAATTAGAAATGGTTATGGAGTTCCAAAAGAAATTTATGAAAGAGATAGGAGATCCTTTTGTAAGATTTTCTGATGAATTTTATTTAGTTGCAGGAATAGATGTACCTGATGAAGAATTCTATAAAGGATATGCACAAATTGAAGATGGAATAGGTATGATTAGATGCTTTAGAGAAGCAATAAATAATACTGTAGGTGACTTAAATAAGGATATAAAAGGAACTTTCAGTATAGCAACAGGAAAACTAGCTTATAATGAAGTTTCAAGTGGTGCTGCAAAAATTATGGAAGCCAATAATAATATTAAGATAGATACGTATGAAATAACTAATAATTTTTTTGGTGAATCTATCACTGTAACAGGACTTTTAACTGGTAGGGATATTATTAATCAAATTAAAGATAAAATAAGCAGCGATTATTTAATAATGTCTAGTAATATGTTTAGAAAAGGATATGAACTAGCACCAGCTGATTTCATAATGCTTGATGATACTAGATTAGAAGAAATTGAAAAAGAACTAAATGTAAAAGTACTTGTATGCGATCATACAGGTGATGATTTAGTTGATATAATAAATAAAGCTTGTCAGGAGGAAAAATAGTGGCAAAACAAATAGTAGCTATAGTAGGTAGACCTAATGTAGGTAAATCTACATTATTTAATAAATTAGCAGGAAAGAGAATTTCAATAGTACAAGATACACCAGGTGTTACAAGAGACAGAGTGTATGCAGAAGCAGAATGGTTAAGTCATACATTTACAATGATTGATACTGGTGGGATTGAACCAGAAAACCAAGATATAATATTAACTCAGATGAGAAGACAGGCAAATATAGCCATTGAAACAGCTGATGTAATAGTATTTATAGTTGATGGTAAGGAAGGGCTTACAGCAGCAGATCATGAAGTTGCAACAATGCTTAGAAAGAGCAAGAAACCAATAGTTCTTGTTGTTAATAAAGTTGATTCTTTAAAAGAAGAAGATAATGCATGGGAATTTTATAATTTAGGTATAGGTGATCCTATAACTATATCTGCGTCTCAAGGATTAGGACTTGGGGATATGCTTGACAGAGTAGTTGAAAACTTCGAAGAAGAGTCAACTGGTGAAGAGGAAGAAGAAGATATAAAAATTGCTATGATAGGTAAACCAAATGTTGGTAAATCTTCTCTTATTAATAAATTATTAGGTGAAGAAAGATTAATAGTTTCAGATGTTGCAGGTACAACAAGAGATGCTATAGATAGTAAACTTGAAACAGAGTTTGGTAAATTTACTCTTATTGACACTGCTGGTCTTAGAAGAAAGAGCAAGGTTAAAGAAGAAATTGAAAGATATTCAGTTATTAGAACTTATGCTGCTATAGAAAGAGCAGATGTATGTATACTTATGATAGATGCAACTGAAGGTGTTACAGAGCAAGATGAAAAAATAATAGGTTATGCTCATGAATTAGGAAAAGCAATAATGGTTATAGTGAATAAATGGGATCTTATTGAAAAAGATGATAAGACTATGGATATTTACAAGAAAGACCTTGCAAGTAATTTAAAATTCTTAAGCTATGCTAAATATTTATTTATTTCAGCAAAAACTGGTCAAAGAACACATAAAGTTTTAGAAGTAGCTAAAGAATGTTACGATAACTACAATAAGAGAATAGGAACTGGTATATTAAATGATGTAATAAGTAAGGCAATCTTAATGAAAGAACCTCCAGTAGTTGCATTAAAGAGACTTAAGGTTTACTATGCTACACAAGTAGCTACAAAACCACCAAAGTTTGTATTCTTTGTTAATGATGTAAATGCAAGACACTTCTCTTATGAAAGATACTTAGAAAATAGATTAAGAGATAGTTTTGATTTTAGTGGAACTGGAATTCAAATTGAATATAGGGAAAGAAAGGATAAATAATTATGAGTAGAGTGGCTTTTTTAGGTGGAGGTAGTTTTGGAACTGCCCTAGCTATTTTATTAGCAAACAAAGGAAATGATGTTTCTATTTTTGATAGAGATATTAATGTTGTAAATGATATAAATAGTGGGAAAAACGATAAATATATTAAAGGTTTAAAGATACCTAAAAATGTCATTGCTTATAATGATCAGGATGCTGCATTAAATGGATGTGAATATTTAGTTTTAGCTGTTCCTTCACATGTTATAAGAGTGGTATCAAATAACCTTAAAGGGAAAATACCAGAATCTGTTCCTATAATATGTATAGCAAAAGGAATAGAAGAAGGAACAAATAAAACATTAGCAGAAGTTATTGAAGAAGAACTACCAAACCCAGTAGTTATTCTTTCAGGGCCAAGTCATGCTGAAGAAGTAGCTTTTGGAATTCCAACAACCGTATTAACTACATCACATGATATGAAATATGCTGAGGAAATACAAGATTTATTCATGACTACAGAATTTAGAGTATATACTAATGATGATATTATTGGTGTTGAAATAGGTGGAGCTGTAAAGAATGTAATAGCTTTAGCTTCAGGTGTATGTGATGGTATTGGTTATGGAGACAATACAAAGGCAGCATTAATGACAAGGGGTATGGCTGAAATTGTAAGAGTTGGATTAAAGTTAGGTGGAAAGATTGAAACATTCCTAGGACTTACAGGAATGGGAGATTTAATAGTAACTTGTACGAGTGTCCATTCTAGAAATAGAAAAGCTGGTTATCTTATTGGTACAGGAAAAACTATGGAAGAAGCTGTAAAAGAAACAGGTATGGTGGTTGAGGGTATTAAAGCATGTAAAGCCTTCTATGAATTAAAAGAGGAATTAGATATTGAAATGCCAATTACTGATGCATTATACCAAGTATTATTTAATGATAAAAATGCTAAAGAAATGGTAAATATGCTTTTACAAAGAGATAAGAAATCAGAAATATATTAGATACAATAGCTACAAAATCATTTGATTTTGTAGCTATTTTTAAATAAAAAATACAAAACAGTATACTTTTTTTTGAAATAGAATATATATATATTGTTAAAAATAAAAGGGGGTATACTTGTGGATAGTTTCAACATATACAGGGACATTGCAGATAGGACTCAAGGCGACATATATGTAGGTGTTGTTGGACCAGTAAGGACGGGAAAATCAACATTCATTAAGAAATTTATGGACACCATGGTAATACCTAAGATAAATAATACTTATAAAAAAGAAAGAGCTAAAGATGAACTTCCACAAAGTGGATCAGGAAAAACAATTCATACTACAGAACCCAAGTTTGTTCCTAATGAAGCTATTGAAATAACTATAGATGATGATGTGAAGTTTAAAATAAGATTAATTGACTGTGTAGGATACATTGTTAAGGGTGCTTTAGGATATTTAGAAGATGAAGAACATAAAATGGTTAATACTCCATGGTATGAATATGAAATACCTTTTGAAGATGCAGCAGAAATAGGAACAAGAAAGGTTATTACAGATCATTCAACTATAGGCCTTTTAATTACTACTGATGGAAGTATAACAGGCCTTGCAAGAGAAGATTATGTGGAAGCTGAAGAAAGAGTAGTTGAAGAGCTTAAATCAATAAATAAGCCTTTTGTGGTTGTACTTAATACTAAAAACATAAACTCCCCTGAAACAGAAAGTTTAAAGAATGACCTTGAAAAGAAATATGATGTAACAGTACAGGTTATGGATGTATTTAATATGACAGAAAAAGATATAGAAAGATTATTCAATCAAATACTTACTGAATTCCCAGTCAAAGAGATAAATATAGATATGCCTGTGTGGGTTGAGAAACTAAGTCCTGACCATTGGTTAAAAAAAGAATTTTTTAAGATTATTAAGGGTATGTGTCAAAGTGTTAATAAGATTAAGGATATTAAACCAATATTCAACGAAGCTAAAAATACAGAGAATTTAGGAGCATCTGCTTTAGAGCAAATTAATTTAGGGGATGGAACAGCTAAAATGCTTTTAAAGCCAAGTGAAGACATATTCTATAAAGTATTAAGTGAAAATTGTGATGTTAATGTATCATCAGAAAGTGATTTAATAGTATTAATAAAAGAACTAAATGCAGCTAAGAAGGAATATGATAAGATAAAGGATGCATTGATAGATGTTAAGGAAACAGGTTATGGACTTGTAGCACCTCAATTATCTGAGATGTCATTTGAGGAGCCTGAGATAGTTAAACAAGGTAGTAAATTTGGTGTTAAGTTAAAAGCAAGTGCACCATCATTACATTTTATTAAAGCTGATATAAAAACAGAAATAAGTCCTATAATGGGATCTGAAAAAGAAAGTGAAGAATTAGTTAAAGCTTTAATGGAACAGTATGATAAGGACCCAGCATCATTATGGCAAAGTAATATGTTTGGTAAATCTTTAGAGGTACTTGTTAAAGAAGGCCTACAAAATAAATTATATAAAATGCCAGAAGATGTTCAAACTAAAATTCAAAAAACATTACAGAAGATTATAAATGAAGGTAGTGGTGGATTAATCTGCATTATTTTATAAAAATATGTATAAATAATCTGTTACTTAAAAAGTAGCAGATTATTTGATTTTATAGAAATAAGCTTAAAAAGTGGTAAATAATATACGAGTATTGAATAAAATATATTAAGCAGATACTATAAAGTGCTTAATATAAAAAGTTAAGAGGGAATTATGGATAGCAGATTTTGTACCTATAAAAGAGTAGGATATTTAAAGCGTCGTATCGCTAATATGATAGGTATAGATTTCACTGGAATAATATATGCTTCTCCGGGTGTATTAAAGCATATTAATAAGAGACACGGAAAGCAATTTAATACAAAGTCTAATGATACTATCATAATGTGGATGAAAGATATAATAAAGAATCCTGATTATATAGGAGTATATACTAATAAAAGGGGACAGACTGCTGTGCAAATAATTAAAAGGATGTATAGAAGCATTCTTATAGGTATACAAATAGATAGAGAAAAAAATATATATGTTGCAACTATGTATCCTATCAGTGAAGAAAAAATTAATAGTAAACTTAAAAGTGGAAAGTTAATTGATATAAGGGAAGATATTCAAATGGTTGAAAGTTATATTATATGAATGTATAATTTATTTAGAAAAAGCTATAATTTTAAATTTAGCAATGCTTAAGATTTTTGAGGTGAGAAATGTCTCCTCATACGCTGATATAATTAGTTTTATCAGTAAACAGAGATGCAGGACAAGCCGACCTGCCAATAATCAAAGTATGATTAAATATGGATGAAATTTATGGTAACGAAAGTGTAATATGGAGGAACAATATGAAAAAGATAGCAATAATATTTAATGGTGGAACAATTTCTATGAAGATAGATGAAAAAATTAAAGCAGCTATACCAAGTCTATCAGCTGATGAAATTATGTCTATGATTCCAGGGGTAGAGGAATATGCAGATATTGAAGCATATACTTTTTCAAGTATGCCATCACCACATATGACTTTGGAAACAATGCTTAAATTAAGTAAATTTACTACAGAACTTGTTGAAAGAAATGATATAGATGGTGTTGTAATAACTCATGGAACTGATACTCTTGAAGAAACTGCGTATCTTTTAGATCTTACTGTAAAAACAAAAAAGCCAGTAGTGGTTACAGGAGCTATGAGAAGTGGTTCTGAGCTTGGGTATGATGGTCCTTTTAACTTAGCTACTTCAATTTGTACAGCTATTTCTAATGAGGCTATAGGAAGAGGTGTGTTAGTATGTTTTAATGGAGAGTTAAATTCTGCTTCAGAAGTTACAAAAGCAAATTCAATGGCTCTTAATGCATTTAGAACACCTAACTTTGGTCCAATAGGAATCGTTGATAATGATAATGTTATTTTTTATAGAGATACTAATCATTTAGAAAAATATGATGTTTCGGTAATTGAAAAACAAGTTGCTCTTATAAAATGTGTTGCAGATATGGATTCAAGTTACATAGATTATTTAATTGAGAATAGATGTGGCGGTATAGTAATAGAAGCTTTAGGTAGAGGAAATGTACCACCAAATATGGTTGAAGGTATAAAAAAAGCCATTGAGCTTGAAATTCCAGTTGTTGTAGTTTCTAGATGTTTTGAAGGTAGAGTTTTTGAGTCATATGGATATGAAGGTGGCGGAAAACAATTAAAAGATTTAGGAGTTATATTTGGTGACACTCTTCCAGGGCAAAAAGCAAGAATTAAGCTTATATTAGCAATTAACAGTGGAATGAATATTCATGAAATTGCAAGAAGTTTTAAATAGATAAATAATTTTTGGCAAAGAAGTCATAATAGATTATTTTATGAATAAATCTATTATGACTTTTATTTTTTTGGAGGTGTTGATAGTGAAAATATCACAAGAAAAAGTACATTTCTTATCAATTATGGACAATGGACCAATAAATATTAAGAAAGAAATAATAGCAGGACTTACTACATTTTTAACTATGGCATATATAATTGCAGTAAATCCAAGTATACTATCAAGTACAGGCATGCCGATAGGTGCATTAGTTACGGCCACATGCCTTGCAGCTGCACTAGGATGTTTTATTATGGGGATATATGCAAACCTTCCTTTTGCATTAGCATCAGGTATGGGATTAAATGCATATTTTGCTTATACGGTAGTTGGGCAAAAAGGAGTTTCATGGCAAGTGGCTTTAACAGCTGTTTTTGTAGAGGGAATCATATTTATTATATTGTCATTATTTAAAGTTCGTGAAGCAGTTGTAAATGCTATTCCTAAGAATATGAAGCTGGCAGTCAGTGGTGGTATAGGTTTGTTTATTGCATTTATTGGTATGATAAATGGTGGCATAATTGTAGATAATCAAAGTACATTAGTTGCTTTAGGAGAAGTAACACCAGCTGTTTTTATAACTATAGGAGGATTAATATTTATAGCTATTTTAGATAAAAGAAAGATAAAAGGAGCAATTTTGTGGGGAATAATTATTTCTTCTGTTATTGCATGGGTTTATGCATGTTTTAATAAAGATACTGCTACTTCTCTAGGCATTACAATACCACAAGGAGTAATGAAGTTTGAAGGCATAAATGAAATTGCAGGTAAGATGGACTTTTCATTTATATTTAATTTAAATAATATGAAGAATTTTATTACTGTAATATTTACTTTTTTATTTGTTGACTTTTTTGATACAGTAGGAACATTAGTAGGAGTATGTTCAAAAGCTAATATGTTAGATGAAAAGGGAGAGGTACCTAATGTAGGTAAAGCACTTATGTCTGATGCTATTGCTACTTCAGTTGGAGCATCACTTGGAGTTTCAACAGTAACAACTTATGTAGAAAGCGCTACAGGAGTATCATCTGGAGGTAGAACTGGTTATACAGCTATTACTACAGGAATTTTATTTTTAATTGCTATGTTTTTCTCACCAATATTTGTAGCTATTCCTAGTTGTGCTACTGCTCCAGCTTTAATTTATGTAGGGTATTTAATGTTAAGTACTGTAAAGGATATTGAGTTCAATAATATAACTGAAGGAGTTCCAGCAGTTTTAACTATAGCATCAATGCCATTTATGTATAGCATTGGTGATGGATTAACTATTGGTATATTATCATATGTGTTTATAAATATCATATATAATATATTCTTAGCAAAGGATGAAGGAGATAAAAAAAATGTATCTTGGATTATGATAATTTTAGCAGTTGTATTTATATTAAAAATAATATTTCTTTAAAAATAAAATAAATTCAGTAAAATTGCATAAATTTTACTGAATTTATTTTTACATAATATGGTAATATAAAAGAGAGGTTCAAACAAAGAACAACTTAATCGTTTTTTAGGTCTTAAAAATATTGAATCTAAAAGTAAAAAAAGTAATTGGATATTGTAGGGTTAGTTCACTTCAAATAGTTACAGTATTTAGTTATGGACTTCAGGGGAAGAAAGCAAATAAGGCAAAGAAAAAGATTAAGGAGCTGCTTGAAGATGATACTTGCAAAGAAAATTAGATTATATCCAACAATGGAGCAAG
>JAKSUK010000149.1 GCA_024409095.1 Clostridium sp. | reverse complement strand
CTACGCGCCCTTTTGTTTTTTCTGCTATCTCATCTAAAATTGTTGGCATATTTTCTTACCTCTTACTCATAAAATCCGGCTGCTTCGCATCCGTCGTGACTTCGTCACTTATGATTTTGTTTCGTATACGCTCGGCTAAAAACAAATGTCACCTTCGGTGCCGCTTGTTTTTCTTACCTCGCTATACACTAAGAAGTCCCTAGCAAACAGAAATACTCTGTATGCTAGGGACGATAATACAAATATCGCGGTGCCACCCTGCTTCATCTGACCTACTCAGATGCTCTCATAGAATGCTATCACATCCTTAGTCACTATCGTAGACTCTCACGCTGCCATTTACTAAGATTATCATCTAATCTGTTCCCTGCAGTCCTCAGTGGCCCATATCACAACCTGACACTACCTGAATCACACCATCTCAGGCTCTCTCTTAGCTCAACAATCATGCCTCTTCCACTTCAATGGATTAAAGTATTAAATTGTTAACTTATTATTATAATACTATTATTTATGGAAAAATCAAGGGGTTTAAGCATGAAGTTTTCCATAAAATAATATACCTAATAGAAGTAATAAACCCAAAATAGGTAAAAACATTACTCCATTCCTAATAGTACTAAAAATACCATAATTATAATATAAATCTATAATATAAGTAATCAATGTGCCTAAGAAAACAAATATTGTAACAGCATCAATATATTTATGTACATCGCTAGTTCTAACATCTAAATCACTTATTATACTTTCTTTTTATTTATATTCATTAACTAATTCTTCAATTCCTTTTATTGTTCTTAATTTATCTCTATTTATTCTAGTTGGTTGAATTACAATACCTTCATCTTCTAATCTTGAAAATAATTCAATAAAAGCAAATGAATCTAACAAACCTGACTCAATTAAATCTATAGATTCATCATTTATCTTTTCTTCTATAATATCTTCTAATAGTTCTTTAACATTTATCAATTTAATCAAGATCCTTTCTATTTATTTTAAAATTTTCATTTAATGGAATAGAATCCACTATTTCTATTACGTTGGGTATCATGTATTCTGGAATACTTTTATTTAATTCCTTCTTTACATCAGCTGATGATATATCATCATTTACAACACAGAAAGCTTTTAAACTTTTAACAATACCATCTTCAGTTTTCTTAGCTATCACAACTGCTTCATCTACACAATTAATATTGTTTAAATGATACTCTATTTCTGATAATTCTATTCTATAACCTTTATGTTTAATTTGATTATCTATTCTACCTTTACAATATAAGTAGTTATCTTCTATATAACCTAGATCACCAGTCTTATAAGTATTAATCCCATCTACTTTACTATATCCACCAACTATATCTCCAAGATATCCATTAAATACACTTTCACCACTTAACACTATTTCATCATCTTCTATTTCTACATTAGTAGCTAAGTGTTTCATATCGCCTACTGGTAATAATTTATCGTTTAACATGTATTTTTGGATATTTACTGCTGATACTGCACTAGTTGCTTCAGTTGGTCCATATGCATTAATTATTTCAATATACGGAAACCTATCATATATTTTTTTCACTACTTTTGTTTCTAATTCCTCACCACAAAAATAAATACATTTTAAATGCTGAAACTCATTATAATTAAAATCATTATCTAATAAACATAACTTTATAAATGTAGGTGTAGCTACAATTAAATCAACATTTTTTATTACATCATAATTAATACTTAACCCACATGAATCTTCAGTTCTTAATGCATATAAAGTATGTCCGTTACAAAGTGAATAATATATATCAGCAACACTTAAATCAAAACTGAAATTTGCTTGATTTAACACATTTATATTTGTATATGAATCAAGTGGATAAAGTGATGAAATCCAATTAACAAAATTTTCTAAATTATGTTTAGAAATTGGAACACCTTTAGGTACTCCAGTTGATCCCGAAGTAAATATAATATAAACATTATTATTAATAGTTTTTTCTATATCAAATTTATCATATTTATTTAAATCGTTTAAACTTACTTTATCTATACCAAATTCTTCCATATCATATTCTGATATTATTAAACTTGCACCACTTAATTCAATTATTTTCTTTAGTCTATCTTTGGGAGTACATAAACCAACTGGAATATAAGTTCTATTTGCCATAATACACGATAATATAGATTCAATCATATAAATATCCTTATTACCATGAATAATAACCGGCTTATTTGATTGCTTCTTTAAAAGAATAGAATACTTAAATGAATTATCCCACAGCACTTTATAAGTAATTGATTCTTCACCAACTACATATGCATTTCTTTTAGGATATTTATCTACTATTTCATTTATTTTTTCTAGCATCCTAATCATTCCTTATTTGATCTTTTGGAATTAATTTATAATCATATAATACTTTTGAATGATTATCTAATATTAATTCTTTGTCTATTTCTTTATTAGTTTTTCTATCTATAACTAATCTATATACTTGAGATATTCTATAATAGAATTCCCCTTCTTTTTTAAAATGATGATTTTCTTCTACTAATTTATATCTATATGGATATTCTTTTTCACTTCTTAGTTCACCACATAATTCACCATTTTCACACCATACTAATATTTGTACATCTTGATCAGTTGTATTTTTAAATCTGTAATCTATATTACTATAACTAACTGATGTACCTGTTCCAAATGGAACTCTTCTTCTTTCATCTGGAAACAAAGCATCAGAATGATGATGTAATTCAGTAACTGTTAATGGACTATTTAAAACAAGCCAATGAATCATATTAGCCATTTGGCATAATCCTCCACCAAAACCTGATTTTAATCCTTGACGAGTTACAACAAGACCTTCTTTATATCCTTCTTTTTTTGTAGTTTTGCCTACTACTTTCCAATATGAAAAAGTTTCACCTGGTTTAATTACTATTCCATTTATTTTTTTACATGCTAACTCAATATTAGTTACTTTATTTTCTTGCAGTTTAATATCTACACCATGAAGTTTTCTTATTAGAATTGAACTATTGCTTTTTACTATATTGGGTAATTCTTCACTTATTTGTTTTTTAGCAATTATTTCATCACTTAAAATATCTTTTATATTTCTTATCATACATTCTTTAAATAAAGATATTTTATATGTTAATGGACTTATTTCACAAAATAATTTTCTTGCCATACTTCTCACTTCTATTCTATATTTTATTAAAATTTGATTTTAACATATCAAATTTATATTATTTTTAATATATTTAGGAGTATACCCTTGTATTGCAACACAGTTATTCCAAAAATGTTCAGATATTTCTCGCATAGGTTTTACTCCTTGTGACTTGCACAGAGCAATATATTTATCATCAAATTCAGATGGTTTCAAAACTTGATTTTCCCATTTTATTCCATTTCTTTTCTCTTTTGGTTGTGAAAAATATTCTATCCATACTTCTTCCATTTTGCTAATCTTATTTTTTTGAGAAACTTGCAATGCAGGCTCAACCTTATAAAAATGTTTATCTGTCATTATTTGCAAATTCTCCTCAAAAATATCAATTATTTTATCGCTACAGCGATATAGTGTCAAACATCATAAAAATAGAGCTCCTATAAAAAAGAGCTCTATTTTAGTTTTATTTTTAAGAAGCATAATACTTGCCGGCCTGGGCTTCCCACATCTCATTATACTTGCCACCTAATGCTATAAGTT
>JAKSUK010000148.1 GCA_024409095.1 Clostridium sp. | reverse complement strand
GTGATAGTAATTAGATTTGTAAGTTTTATGTTACCATATGTATTAGTAGCAGCTTTAATAATTTTTATACATAGAAAGATTAAAGAAATGTTAGCACATAAAAAATATGATGATGAAGAGGAAGAAATATATACTACAGAAGATTCAGATATAGAAACTCCATTTGATTCAGAGGATGGAGAAATAATTGATGTAGATTATAGAGATGTAAAATAAAAAATCAGCTTTTTGGCTGATTTTTTTATTTTATAGAACATTTTATAATACAACAAAAATAATGTATAATAAATACATAATTGTTATAATAATGAAAGTGGGGCGTGTTTATGAAGAAGATAAAAATGATTAATCCATTAGTAGAAATTGATGGAGATGAAATGACTAGAATAATATGGGGCATGATTAAAGAAGAATTATTAAATCCTTTTATAGATATGAAAACAGAATATTATGATTTAGGATTAAAACATAGAAATGAAACAAATGATAAGGTTACTATAGATGCTGCTAATGCTATTAAAAAATATGGTGTAGGTGTTAAATGTGCAACAATAACTCCTAATAAAGAAAGAGTAAAGGAATATAACTTAAAGGAAATGTGGAAGAGTCCTAATGGAACAATAAGGGTTATTTTAGATGGAACAGTATTTAGAAGTCCAATAATTATAGATTCTATAAAACCATATATTAAAACATGGAAAAAACCAATAACAATTGCAAGGCATGCATATGGTGATGTATATAAAGATGTGGAAATGAAAGTTTCAAATACAGGAAAAGCAAAGCTTGTATTTGAAGGAGATAATGGAGAAGTAAAAGAAGAAGTTATACACAATTTTAAAGAAGATGGAATTATTATGGCAATGCATAATAAAAATAATTCTATAGAAAGCTTTGCAAGAAGTTGTTTTAATTATGCTATAGAAATTAAGCAGGATTTATGGTTTTCTGCTAAGGATACAATTTCTAAAAAGTATGATCACACCTTTAAGGATATATTTGCTGAAATTTATGAAAATGAATATAAAGAAAAATTTAAAGACCTTGGTATAGAATATTTTTATACTTTAATAGATGATGCTGTTGCTAGAATAATAAAATCAGAAGGTGGATTAATTTGGGCACTTAAAAATTATGATGGAGATGTAATGAGTGACATGATAGCAACAGCGTTTGGTTCGTTAGCCATGATGACTTCAGTTCTTGTTTCACCGCAAGGTTATTATGAATATGAAGCAGCTCATGGTACTGTACAGAGGCATTATTATAATCATTTAAAGGGTATAAGCACTTCAACTAACTCAATAGCTACAATTTTTGCATGGAGTGGTGCTTTAAGAAAAAGAGGAGAAATAGATAAGTTAACAGAAATTATTACCTTTGCTGATAAGCTAGAAAAAGCAGCTATTGATACGATAAATGAAGGTGTAATGACTAAAGATTTAGCAGTTTTAACAGAATTAGAAAATGTAAAAATAGCTGATACAGAAGGATTTATTAAGGCAATAAGAGAAAGATTGGAAAGATTACTATAATTCCTTATGTGTAAAATAGTCCATACTTACACAAAATAATTTATGTAAGAGGAGGAGGTAGTATGGCACATAAGAATAATAAAAATTCAAAAAATAATAAAAAGTCTGGACAAAAGACAAGAGCAGAATTAAGAAAGATGAAATCAGAAACAGCAAATGAAGTAGGATTTTCTAAAGAATCAAGAAAACTTGGCAAAGATAAGCCACGAGATAAAAACAAACAAGCATAGATAAGAAATTTAGGAACTCATATTGAGTTCCTAAATAATTATATATTAAAATGCCCAATTACCATTTTTAAATACAGTAACTTTTGTACCGTGATTAGTATAGCCTATTATTTCTAAATCAGGTGTTCCAATCATAAAGTCTACATGTATTAATGAATCATTAGCTCCAAGTTCCTTAAGCTTTTCATCACTTAAATTTTCAGAACCATTTATACATGGATATGCTCTACCAAAAGCAAGATGACATGCAGCATTTTCATCAAATAAAGTATTATAGAATATTAAATTAGAATTTGATATTGGTGAATCATAAGGTACAAGAGCTATTTCACCTAAATATCTTGCTCCTTCATCAGTATCAAGAAGTTGTGCAAGAACCTCTTTACCTTCCTTTGCATCAAAATCAATAGCTTTTCCATCCTTGAATGTTATAGAAAAATCATTTATTAAATTTCCATTATAACTAAGTGGTTTTGAAGAAAATACTATACCATTAACTCCAGTTCTCTTAGGTAAAGTAAAAACTTCTTCTGTAGGCATATTTGCATTAAATAATATACCTTTTACATCACTTTCACTTCCACCAGCCCAATAATGATTTTCAGGAAGTTCTACAGTTAAGTCAGTACCATTATTGCTTTTTAAATGTAGAGATTTAAAGTTATTATTATTCATGAAATCAAGGCTCTTTGATAGTATAGCATTATGCTTATTCCAAGCTTCAACTGGATTTTCAGTATTTAATCTTACAGCATTTATTATTGCATCACCAAGATTAGCTAAAGCTTCATCATCAGATAATTGAGGAAATACCTTTTTAGCCCATGCAAGAGTTGGGTAAGATAGTACACACCATCTAACTTTGTTAGCTGTTGCTGCTTCAGAATATTCTTTTAAAGCAATACTTCTTGCTTTAGAATAAGCAGATATATTTTCTATAGGTACTCCACTAAAAGCATCAGGATCAGATGCAGAAATTGAAATAAAGCAAGCACCATTTCTAGCATAATAATTATAAGTTTCACCAAACCATTCAGGCAAGTTTGATAATGTGTCTATAGAGCTATTTGATAGCCTTATTTTATTAAGTTTAGCATCACTATAATTAACAATAACATCTTTAGCACCTGCTAAATAAGCAGCTTCAGCAATAAATCGTGCAAACTCAGCTGTTTCTATTGGTGTATTAATACAAAGAGTATCATTTTCTTTTAAGTTAACCCCAACTTCAACTGCAAGTCTTGCATATTTTTTTAATAATTCATTATTCATTTTAAACACCTCTAAGTTTATTTTAAATAAAATATAAATAAGTATACCATAATATGTATATATAATGGTGTATAATTTTACTAAATTAATAAATATTAAAAAGAACAAATATAGTGTGATTGATAAAAAGGATAATAACAACTATAATTAAATTTATTAAATATAGATAATTATTAAAAAGATGGAGGAGAGTATGGAAAAATTATTAATTATAGATGCTGAAAGTTTAATTAAAAGGGCATTTTATGCAATACCTAATATGAGTGATGAAGAAAATTTATATACAAATGCTATATATGGATTTACAAAAATGCTTTTTGAAGTGAAAAATAAAATACAGCCAAATTTTATATCAGCAGTATTAAATAAAAAAGAAAATGATATTAAGGCTTTTTATAAACAAAAACCATTTATAAAGGAAATTTTAGAAAATACCTCAGCTTCTGTTTATGAAAAAGATGATGTATATATATATGATTACATTGCTTCTCTTGTAAATGATGGGCAAAGAAAATCAATGGAAATATACATATTAACAGCAGATAAGACATTACTACAATTAAGTGATGATAATGTAAAAATAATATATATTAATTCAGGAATAAATAATATAAAGATATATGATAAAGCTAGCTTTATAGATGAATATGCTATAGAACCAAAGCAGTATATTGGTGTTTTAGCACTTGATGGTAGTAAATATAATTGTATAGATGGTATAAATACTATTGGTGAGCTTGCAAAGGCAGATAAAAATCTAGTTCATTCTGTGCTAAAAAAACATGGGGATGTTATCTGGGGATTTGCGAATGGAGAAGATTTTGAACCTGTAGGTCCTGAGAAT
>JAKSUK010000147.1 GCA_024409095.1 Clostridium sp. | reverse complement strand
ACATAGAGAACAAGCACTATTTAAGATAAAAAATGACAAGAAAGGAGAAATACAATGATTGCAGAATTCTTCACAACTATTGGTAGCGTTATCTCTGGTTTCGCTACTTGTGTTCAATCAGCAGCAAGTTCAGTAATTAGTATCTTCTATACAACTGGAAGTAATGCTGGTTTAACACCATTAGGTCAACTCTTACTCATTGCTGTAGGAACTGGCTTAGTATTCTGGGCATTTGGTTTAATTAAATCACTTATTAAACGTGCTTAATTAACGAGTTTGTCGGCATCTCTACAAAAACCGATTCTCAAGAAAGGAAAACTTATGGAAAATGAAAAGAAAAACAAAAAAACAAATAGAAGACTTAATAGAAATATTGCTATTGGTAGCATCTTTTTTGCTTGTTCCTTATGTTGCTCTGCAACTTTATTTTCAAATACTAGCGTTGTAGCTAAGGCTGAAGATATTGGCGACTTTCAACTTTACTATTTAGATTTAAACTCTAACTATTCAGCTGGTTATTTAATGGACTATGACGGAGATGGTTATAAATATAGTGATAGTTCAATGTGGGTTACTGATAATAACGGCTTTACAAAACAATACGATTATGTTGAATCGCTTTATTATCAAAATAATGTTTTTACTTTAACATATTTATTGCAAGGCAACTGGACGCAAATAACATATCAAAAACAAAATGTTTCTAATCTTCTAGCTAGATTTGATTCAGCATATATCTATAGTTATAATTCTACATTCGTGAAATATACTGGACAAGCTGTAACACCTATTACAATTAACTTGGGCAATCGTCCAGCTATTGCTGGTTATTTTAACGCATCAAGTAACCCTATTTTAAACTTTAGTCACAATACAAGAACATATCTTTATAGTGGTTACTTTAAATCTAATAATGAATATTATACTCAGATTCGTTGCCAATTAGCAACAGCTGTAGGCGTTCGCTATGTGGATAGTGCTGGTAATACTTTAATCAATAATAATGCGAATACATCAACAATTATGTATGTCGATTATTATAATAGTTTTACTGGTGCTACTAAAATCGTATTAAATGCTGTTTATCATGGCGTTCCTGGTGAAAGTAATTATGTTCTTACACCATATTTTGATTGGACGGATATTAGATACTCACAAATTGAGCTATTATCTCAAACTATTGGCAATGACTATAACCATACACTATCTCCAAATAGTGATTGGTATTATGTCATTCAACGTCAAGTTTATCAACCTAATATATCAACACAAACTGGCGATGCTCTAGGTGATACATTTAGTTTAATCGGTACAACATTTACGTCATTAATACCTTTATTAAATCTTCAAATTGGCTCTAATATTACTTTAGGCGTACTATTGCTGATTCCTTTAATCGGTATTATTATCTTTGCTATTGTTAAGTTATTAAAAGGTTAGAAAGGAGCAATTATGGAAAATGTATTAAATTTCTTTCAAAATTTTATTACATCTATGGCTACAGCTGGTACTTGGCTATTCACTCCTATAGATATGGGTAGTTTAGGTACATATCAACCAGTATGGCTATTAACTGGTGCTGGTCTTATGGTAGTTATTCCTATCTTAGTTGCTAAGGTCTTATTATGATATTAGAATATTTACAACCTTTATTGAACTATCTAGGACTTGAATTTGTTCCGTTCATTCTATTAGTTATAGCTATCTTATTATTTATTAAACTCTTGAAAGGGGACTAAACATGTACGACTTACTATACGAATTTATTAAAACTAATTTCTTTACTACCACTAACTTAAGCTCTACCATGTGCGTATGGCTAACAAACACAACAACTATTATAGTAATGTGTTTATTTATATCTGTTCTTATAAAACTTGTTGTATGGACTTTTAAAGTAGTTAGTAGAGGATTCACACGCTTATGATTGCCTTTATTATTATAAGTATACTTTTATTAATTGGCATTATTTGGCTTATTGTCAATCAATTTAAAGTTAACGAAATGCTTAATCAGTTTAAACGTAATAATGTCATTGTAGCTGGTAAGAAAGGCAAAGGAAAAGACGTTATTATGCAATACGTTGTTAAAAAACGTAAAAATGAACAATATTATGGTAATATTGACTATGGTTATAATTATAACCATGTTGAACTAAAGGATATGAAAATAGGAGAAAATACTTATGAAAACTTCATTAATAATAACATTGCTAAATCTCCTCACATCTTCTACGAAAAAGCAGACTTTTATATCAGTGATGGGGGCGTCTTCTTGCCATCTTATATGGACTCAAAATTATATAAGGACTATAAGGGTCTACCATTGTTCTATGCACTTTCCAGACACTTATACAATTCAAATGTACATGTCAACGTACAAAACTTTGGTAGATTATGGAAAGCACTTAGAGAACAGGCTGACTTCTATGTACTTGCTAAAAGAACTATCAAGCTCCCATTCTTTCTTATTACTTCCGTATATACCTACGATAACTACCACAGTGCCGAGCAAGAACTTAAACCATTAAGAAGTAGATTGGCAAACAAATATAGTAAAGCTGAAGTAGATATTTACAATGCTACACACGGAGAAATAAAACATTTCTTTATCATTCAAACAAAACGTAGCATGAAATATGATTCTCGTGCATTTGAAAAAATATGCTTAAATGACGAACGTTTAGAGTACAAAACAAAATAATTAAAAGCTAGGGTGTACCTCGTTGGTGTGCCTAGCTTTTTTTTGTTTTGTGCCAACGGACTTAGCGTATGGCTTGTATACGCTCTAAAAAATGCTAAGTATATAATATATAAAATAAATAAAAAAATATAAAAAAGGTATTGACACTGATTATATATGTGTTATAATATATGTGTCAAAAGAAAAGAGGACAATATATGAAAACAAAAATTGACAGACTTTATGAAGAACTTTACAAAACAAAAAAACACTATCTTCTAACTATTTTAACTACAAAACGTATGTATTTATATAGTAAAATGTTTAAAACATTAGACGAATGTGAACGTGATGCAAAGTTTCGTACAGAATTATATAAAATTAGACGTGGTGAAAATGTTATCTGTGAAATAGAAGTCTGTGAATATTAAAAGGAGAAAAGAATATGAAAGTAAAAAAAATCATTAACTTAGACAAAACCTACAAAGCTAAGAACGGAAAAGATTACCCAGTAGTTAACTATTACCTAGTATTAGATAATAACAAATATGTTCCTATTCGTCCAGCTTTTGGAGACGATTATGCAACTTTAGACGCAGTAGCAGAAGTAACCAAAAATGGTGGGTTAAATGAAGTGCAAAAGTAAACAATTTAAAATCGTAATAGAAAAATTCGATATAGCAAACGATAAAACTATTACACCAAACGATTTAGAAAATTATTTTATTAAATATAGTAGTGCATTTAAATTCTATAGCTTTATTGAGCATAATATGGATAATTCATCACAACATTATCATATTGTGATAGTAACATATAATGAATATGCAGAAAGTACAATATTAAATGATTTAGTTAAAGAACTTGATTGTAATAAATTTCTTATATCTGTTAGAGTTTCAAGAGATTTAGTTCATGATATTAGATATTTAACACATAAAGACGATTATTCTAAAGCTCAATATACTGACGACTTGATTTATACCTCAAATATTGTTGATTATCAAGATATCTGTTATAAAAAAATAAATATATTTGATTTAGACTTCAATAGCTTATATGAGATATGCAAAGAAAACTCTTATATAGTAACTCTTATCTATAGTCAAATTGGCTTATCTTTATCACAGAAATATAGAAATGTAATAAATGATATAGTCAAAGAACATAGAGAACAAGCACTATTTAAGATAAAAAATGACAAGAAAGGAGAAATACAA
>JAKSUK010000146.1 GCA_024409095.1 Clostridium sp. | reverse complement strand
GTCACAGAATAGGTTTTAAAATTAGAGGATAAATGATATTAATAAATATGTAAAATTGATTATAAAGGCAAATAGATAGGGAATTAAGCTATGTAAATAAAATAATCATTTTATTTAATATAATTATATATAAAATAAACCTATCTCTTTTTTTATGATACACTGGTAAGAGTTGACGTATAGAACGGTGAAAAATATATTTTAGAAACCACCAAAAATAACATTTATAATTTCAGTTGGTTCAAAAACACACGATTAGAAAAAATTATTTACAACACAAATGAAATATTGTAAACTAAAGTCATTAAAACAAAATAAAAAAAAGCCTTAAACAAACTCTTATCAAATAAGCTACCAACTTATAAGATAAGCCAAACTTAAGGAGTGCTACCAACACTGATTAAGCTGTTATGCCTAAGACACTTTTTACAATTTATATCGTTATTATAAAAGATAAATAGATATAAATCAATAGTAAATTAAGTAAATTTAGAATATAACCTTTAGTGTAAAAGCACTAAGGGTTTTTTTATTGGTTTAAAGTAGTTATTAACAAGAGTAATAACAGTTGCTTATGACTAATATAAGAAATGGTTCAATAGATGTTGTGATAACAGATAAAAGCCATAGTGGAGCAGTTACACTATAAACCTTATGGTTAGTTGAGCCAATGCAGAAAGTCAACAGTATATATATTCTGTTCTAAATTATCTATGTTATAGGAGCAGTAAGGTAGTATATGTACGCTTAGGTGAATGTCGACCAATAACCTTTAAATAACAGGCGTGGTGGTAGTTTGGCACTATAGTTAGTGGGTAAACTTAATCAGATACAAGCATAATGGACAAGCTAGTTATGTAGAAAGATTAAGGCTTTAGCAATAATAACATAGATATTGATGGTGATACAATTCGTACACTGGGAAGATTAGAAATAATTATTTTACTTATGTCCACAGAATATCTTTTATTTTGTGTGATATAGGTAAAATAACTATATCCGTAACGTGTCCACGTTCCTAAGAAGTATTAGTGCCTTCGGCGTTAAAGTCAAGCTTTACTGCATATTAAATAAAGTATTAGAAAATATGACAAAAATAAGTTTAGTATCTCTAAAACCTACATAATACAACAGTTTAGCCCTAGCAGTAAAGAAGCAAAGTACCGTATGAAGTTTTACGTTTCTGTAATCTATTGCGAATAGTATGTATGGAAGGTGAAGAAATGATACATACGTTGATGATAACACATAGAATACTAAGCTATAAGATGTTTGAAGAGATATACAAAGAATTAGAAGCAAGAGCAGGGAAGAAAGCAAGGAAGGTGCATGAGGGGTGTTATAGAATAGAAGCACTAAAAGAAGAGGGTTTTACACATATCATATTAACTAATAAAAAAATAGATAGTAAGTATA
Organism: Clostridium sp.; assembly: GCA_024409095.1. Classification (GTDB taxonomy): domain Bacteria; phylum Bacillota; class Clostridia; order Clostridiales; family Clostridiaceae; genus Clostridium. The sequence goes on along the minus strand of JAKSUK010000146.1, from coordinate 2,510 downwards.
AATATAATTTTATGCAGATTACAATAATATTAAATCCAGTTAAATTGATTAGGAGCAATAAACTTAATGTTATAAAACAAGAGCATATTGAAATAGTAAAAAAAATATTTAGTAAAGAAATTAAGAAAATACATACTAGCTTACCAAGATTGGAGCATTGGACAATAAATAGAATTGATTATGCAGTTAACATAAATACTCCATATGTTGAGGAATACATAAAATTATTTCAAAGAGCAGACAAGCCAAGAAATTTTAAAGAATTGTACTGTAGCAAATCTAAAACTAGAAAACAAAGGCATGGTAGTTTTTATCTTATAAGTAAAAGTGTAAACATAAATTTCTACAATAAAGAGCACGAGCGATTAAGTCAAAATTTTAATAAAGATGGAGCAAAAGACTTACTAAGACTTGAGGTTCAATGTAAAAAGCCAAAGACTAACACTATTAAGGCAAAGAATGGATTTGAGAGTAAACATCTAGAACATTACTTAAGTAATGAAATAAGTAATCAGCAATTAGAATACTATTACAATAAGACAATAGGCACTGGTGACTATTATAAGCTATCAGAAGCGATTAGAATAGTACAAGATAGTAATTCTACAATCAAGACTAAAGAGAAGCTTATAAATGTTCTGAGGTTGATTAATAAACATAGGAGCATATGGAGAGCAAGGGAAGAAAGCCAATATAATTCAAGTTGTTTTAATAGGTATTTAAAGAAGATTAGAGTATTAGGAGTTAATCCAGTAACAATACCTAGTAGATGGGGAGTAAATATGTTAAAAAACACATTTTTATAAAATATATAGATAAAAATTGAATAAACCAAAAGACCTTAAAATCTTTTGGTTTATTAATAATTAATTAGACATAGATTTATTTTTATTTGTTAAAAATTCTATTTCTTGCATACTTGCGATGCCTTTAACTACTAAATATTTGCATTGATTTTCATCAGTAGGAATAAATCCTTGTTTTAATAAGTCTTTAATATGTAATTTATTATATAAGAAAGGCATTACAAGCAAACTTATACCATCAGTAATAAAAGCTAAAATAAATTGAATAACAGCCCATTTCCAATCACCTCTAAACATAGCTGGAAAGCATCCAAAAAAGAAGGTTGTCCAACTAAAGCCTATAGGAGCAGTTTTGTATTGTCCTGTGTATTCATTTGTGAAAGTTATTTCTTTAAATGTCATAAATATAAATCCTTCCTCTATAAAGTAGTATTGTAAAATTTCGAAAAGAGTATATCATAAGGTGTTAGTCGAAAAATGTAATAATATAGCGAATACATAAAAAAAATATAGAGTGGGTATCATAACTTAACAGTATTGACACCGTTAAAATAATGATGTATTATTAGTATATCAACTGGTGTCAAAACAAAGTATCAAAAGTAGATACCAAAATATATGTGAAATTAAGGAGAAAGTTAAAAGATGGGAAAAGTAATAGGATATGCAAGAGTAAGTACAAAGCAACAACAAAAAGATGGAAATAGTTTAGAATATCAAAAGCAAGAGATACTTAATAAATATTCTAATGCAGAAATATTTGAAGAGGGTTATTCAGCAAAAACAACTGATAGACCAATATTTAAGCAAGTAATAGATAAATTAGAAAGTGGAGATACTTTGGTAGTATCAAAATTAGATAGATTGGCTAGAAATACAGTAGAGGGAATAAAAATAGTAGAAGAGTTGTTCCAAAAAGATGTAGCAGTTCATGTGCTTAATGTAGGATTATTAGAGAATACAACAATGGGAAAATTCTTCTTAACAACTATGTTAGCAGTTGCAGAAATGGAACGTAATACAATAATTGAACGTACTCAAAGTGGAAAAGAGATAGCAAAGCAGAAAGATGGATATAAAGAGGGCAGACCTAAAGCATATACATCAAAGCAACTGGATAATGCTTTAAGTATGTTAACTGTTAATGGTGGTAAACATAGTTACAATGAAGTTGCAGAATTATTGGGAATATCTAAAAGTACGCTAATAAGGGAAAATAATAAAAGAAGAATGGAGAAGAGGGGAGAATAATTATATTCCTTTTGTTATATGCACTAAAGTTTATTATGTACTATCTATTAATCTAAAAATAGTAAAATAAAGAACTTCATGATACAAATATCATACAAATTATATGTGAATAAATAGCAATTGTAATATAATATGAGTACAAGTGAGTACAAGTGAGTACAAAGAGGGGGAAGTGGGTATATGGATAAGGATTGCAGAATAAATATACGGGTAAGCAAAAAGGATAAAGAGGCAATAAAAGCTTTTGGTAAGCAATATAACCTAAGTATAAGCCAATTAATGATTTATTGCACTTTAAGATATATAAAAGAATCAGAATTGCATGAGTTGGAGCATGAAGAGGAAGAATAAGACTTTATATGTTATGGCAATAGTTATAATAAAAAATAGTTGCAGAATTAGAAAATTAATAGGTGAGGGTGGATAACGTATAATGCGTTTAAAAGGTCACAG
>JAKSUK010000145.1 GCA_024409095.1 Clostridium sp. | reverse complement strand
ATCCATCTCCCACTTTAGAAGATGGGAGAATTTCGCACATTAAGGTTAAATAAAAATTATATCATAAAGACAATAAATTTCTATAAAATTATTTTAACTTCTAAATTAATTTTAATACTTTCTTCCATATCTATATAGTTATATGTAAACACTTACATTTTTTACTAATTTACTTTAGGGGGACCTCCTTACTTAATTATTTTTAACCCTCTGTCAAAAGTTATCCACAGGTTATATTTTTATTAGCCTATTTGCCTAAATAATTCACATTTTTCAGAGTTATCCACAGAAGTTATCCACAGGTATGTTAATTCTGTGGATAACTTTGTTTATAACTACATGATTACAATTTTTGGATGGTGAATAATTTACTTTTTTATCCAAAACACATTATATTGTTAGCTATATTTTGTAATACCTAATATATTGTGTCAACTTTTTACCTTTACACTTATATCTGTTTTTAACTTATCCACATTTTGTGGATAAGTTAAACTATTATTTTCACCATTTTTCATATATTATATACAACAAAAATTCTAAAAATTTTTAAAATTTAAACATTTATAAAAATTTTTAAAAATGAATCTTTACATGTAAACATTTTTATGATAACATTTAAACATAAATTAAATACTTTAGCGTGTTACTGGTTATGCAGGCAAGGCTTAAATATGTGTGAATTGTAATAATTCCTTCACCTTGGTGGAATTATATAATTTGTAGATATTTAAGCCTTTTTTGTTTAACTTAAATAAGCTGGCCAGCTTCAAAAATTTTTACGCTATGTAAATACAATAATTAACTTAAGAATTAAAAATAGTTTTAGGAGGATTAATATTATGCTACAATTTTTACAAAGAATTGGTAAAGCTGTAATGCTTCCAATAGCTGCTCTTCCAATTGCAGGTATATTACTTGGTGTTGGTGGTGCATTCTTAGGAATCGCAGGGTTAGAAAACGCGCCTGCTATTTATCAACCATTACTTGCTTTTATATCTATTCCTGCTGTTCATGCTGTATTAACAGTTATGAAAAACATAGGAGATATTGTTTTTGGTAACCTACCAGTATTATTTGCTGTTGGTGTTGCTGTAGGTCTTGCTAAGAAAGATAAAGGTACTGCTGCTTTAGCTGCTGTATTTGGTTTCTTAGTAATGAACCAAACAATTTCTTCACTTTTAGCTTTAGGAGCTACTCAATTAGGCGTATTAACACCTGATAACGTTGGTAAATACGGAACTTATGTTACAACAAACTTAGGTATATTCACATTAAATATGTCAGTTTTCGGTGGAATTATCACTGGTTTAGTTACTGCTGCATTACACAATAAATTCCATACAATTCAAATGCCACCGGTACTTGGATTCTTCTCAGGATCAAGATTTGTACCAATAATAACTTCATTAGTTATGGCTTTAGTTGGTGGAGTACTTGCTTTTGCTTGGCCAGTTGTTCAAGATGGTATTTCAATAGTTGCAAACTTAGTTAGAACTTCAGGATCAATTGGGATATTCTTATACGGATTAATTGAAAGAGCTTTAATTCCATTTGGATTACACCACGTATTCTATACACCATTCTGGTATAGTTCATTTGTTGAAGGTCAAGTTCTTCTAAATGGTTCTGTTGCAGAATTTACTACAGTTGCTGGTGCTAACACTGCATACTTCGTACAATTATCTAATATGGGAGCATTAGTTGGAGCTTCTGCATCAACTATGGGTACTATAGTAAACAGTACAACTGCTTTCATGACTGGTAAATTCCCATTCATGATGTTTGGTTTACCTGCTGCTGCATTTGCTATGTATAAAGCTGCTGCTCCAAGCAAAAAGAAAGTTGTAGGTTCATTATTAGTTTCAGCTGCCGTTACTTCATTCTTAACTGGTATAACTGAACCATTAGAATTTACATTCTTATTCGTAGCACCTGCTTTATATGCAGTTCACTGTGTACTTGCTGGTTTCTCTTATATGATTATGGCAATACTTAAAGTATTCATTGGTATGACATTCTCTGGTGGTGTAATTGACTTTGCTTTATTTGGTTTATTACCTGCTGGTGCTGGTGTTAAAACTAACTGGTTATACGTTATCTTAGTAGGTTTAGTTTATGCAGTAGTTTACTACTTCTTATTCTACTTCTTAATTACTAAGTTCAACTTAAAGACACCAGGTAGAGATGAAAACGAAGGTGAAACTAAGTTATTCACAAAAGCTGATTTCCAAGCTAAAAATGGAAATGATAAAGAACAACCTGCTGCTACTTCTGGAAAAGGTGAAATAGCTGAAAAAGCACCTGCTGTATTAGCTGCTTTAGGTGGAGCTGAAAACATAGTAAGTGTTGATGCTTGTATCACTAGATTAAGAGTAGAAGTTAAGGATAAGGCTAAAGTTCAAAAAGATGAACTTAAAGCATTAGGTGCTGCTGGTGTTGTGGAAGTAGGAAACGGAATTCAAGCTATTTTCGGAGCAAAAGCAGACGGCTACAAGAACGAAATAAATTCAATTCTTGGAGAGTAATTGGATATATTTTATTAAAATAAAATTGTCAACAACTCATGTAAATAACAACTCACTTTAAAATATAAGGCTGTCATATTAAATGACAGCCTTTTTTTATACAATTTATAATATATATTCATCTTTAAATTTATTGATTATTTCTTTGCATATATCCGGTCTCTTTCTTAATTTCTCAATATCATATTTAGTACCTAAGTAGTCTAATATTTCAACTGCTTTTTTCAGCAATAGTACACTTCTAATATTAATTCCCTTATCCATAATTAAATCACCTTATATCCTTTCCTATATTATTAATTTATTCTTAATTACTTAGGAAAGTTACTTAAGGCTCATATATATTAATCTATAATGATATTTTTCTTTACATGAAGATCCATTTGAGGATATGGTATTGATATTCCTTCTTCATCAAATCTAACTTTTACAGTTTCAAGAAGATCATAGTATACAGTCCAGTAATCTTCAGTCTTACACCATGCCTTCACAGCAAAGTTTATAGCACTATCACCATGCATTGATATTCCCACAAAGAATGCTGGATCTTCTAATACCAATGGATTTTTCTTTAATATATTTACAAGTACATTTTTTACCTTAGTTACATCTTCTTCATAAGCTACACTAAAAGTAAGGTCTACTCTTCTTGTTTCTTTTGAAGAATAGTTTACTATACTTCCATCTGTTAATGTTCCATTAGGAATTAATATTTGCTTATTATCAAAAGTAACTAAATATGTATAAAATATGCTTATTTTTTCAACAACACCTGAATGCTCTGTTGTCTCTATAAAATCACCTACACTAAATGGTCTAACTATAAGTATGATAACTCCTCCAGCTAAGTTTGCCAAACTTCCCTTTAAAGCTAAACTCAAAGCTACCCCTGCAGATGCTACTATTGTAGTAAGACCTGTTAAGTTTACTCCTATGTATTGAAGAATTATTATAATAAGCACTGTTTTTAATGTAACATTCATTACATTATCAAGGAATCTAGTAACTGTTGGATCAGCATTTTTACTTTCCAATAGCTTTCTACTTCTTTTTAATGTTTTATTAATGACTTTCCATCCTATGAATAGAAATATAGCACCAAATAGCATATTTACGCCTCTAGTAGTTACCCATTCATATAATTTTTCTAGCAACTTTTCTAATGATACAATCTCTTGCATTTTACCCTCCATCATCCTCTATATTAATTGCTTTTATATTATATCATCTCAACTATTAACTTTTAAATACTTTTACTAACTCCATTACAACTGTTGATGCTAATGCTAATAATAAACATATACCAAACTTCATAACACTAAAATAATTTGGTATTGAAAATATTTCTCTTACTCCTGGAAGTAATACTGCAAAATATAATGCAAGGCATATACATATTGCTCCTAAAACATATTTATTATTTGCTACACCAATCTTAAA
>JAKSUK010000144.1 GCA_024409095.1 Clostridium sp. | reverse complement strand
TGGAAAAATTAAGCAGAAACAATAGAGTTGTAATTATTACTAAGATTTTAGTTGAAAATCCAAATAAGATAATAGGATTAAATAGATTTTCAGAATTATTAAATGCAGCTAAATCAACATTAAGCGAAGATATAGTTATTGTTAGAGAAGTGCTAGAAAAGTTAGAAATGGGAAAGGTTGAAACAATATCTGGAGCAGCAGGAGGAATAAAATTTATTCCACAAATGGGTAGCAACGAAAAAGAAGAGTTTGCTAATGAATTATGCAATGCACTTATGGAAGAAGGAAGAATTGTTCCAGGTAACTTTATTTACTTAACAGATATAATGTATAATCCACAAATAATAAGTAAGGCAGGTGTAATACTAGCCTCATATTTTAAATCAAAGGATGTAGATTATGTTGTAACAGTTGAAACAAAAGGTATTCCACTAGCTTATGAAGTTGCAAAGAGCTTAGGTATAGAATTAGTAATTATAAGAAGAGAAAATAAAGTTACAGAAGGCCCTACTGTTTCTATTAATTATTTATCAGGTACAAGTGGAAGAATACAGCAAATGTCTTTAGCAAAGAAATCTATGAAGCCTCATAGCAGATGTATATTTATTGATGACTTCTTAAGAGGTGGCGGAACTGCACAAGGTATAAATGATTTATTAAAGGAATTTGATAGTGAGCTAGTTGGTACTGGAGTATTAGTTGATAATATAGGAATTTCTAATAAGAGAGTAAGTGAATACGTTTCAATTATAGATTTTGAATATATCAGCGAAGATGAAAAAATAAGAGTAGCACCTTCAAGCCTAATAAAATAGGAAAAAGTCAGTTGCTTAGTAAATTTTTTTGTAAAATTTAAAAAAATTTAAGTAAAAAAAAGGATTTTTAAACTTTTTATAGAAATATTATTATATAAAAGCAACTGGAGGTGGAGTGAAATGACAATCACAGACGTTAGAGTTAGGAAAATAGCATCAGAAGGAAAAATGAAAGCTATTGTATCTGTGACATTTGATAATGAATTTGTAGTACACGATATTAAAGTTATTGAGGGGCAAAATGGTTTGTTTATAGCAATGCCAAGTAGAAAGACACCAGATGGTGAATTTAAAGATATTGCACACCCAATCAATACTGAAACAAGAGAAAGAATACAAACTGCAATTTTAGAAGCTTATGAAAAAGCTGTTTCAGAAGAAAGCTTAATTATAAGTAAATAAAATTTATATCAGATATTAATTTTTATTTAAATATTTAATAATGATATTATATGCAAAAAAGGAATTCAAATTCGAATTCCTTTTTTGTTTAAAATAAATGTAATATATTAGTTAGTTATCATAAAATAGTAAGAATATATATTTTATAGAGTAAGGTTGAAATCAAAACGTTAATGAAATATAATATATTAAGATATACGAACAATAAATGGATAAAAGGTAATTTTGTCCTTATAATTGAAGAGGTGAATTTATGTATAAGTGTGCTCTTATTTTAGCAGCAGGGCAGGGAACAAGAATAAAATCTGATTTGCCAAAGGTATTGCACAAGGTTTGCGGGAAAGAAATGGTTAATCACGTTATAGATACATTAAGAAAAGCTGAAATTGAAGATGTTAATGTTATCGTTGGAAAAGGTGCAGAATTAGTTAAAGAAAAAACTAATAGTAGAAATGTTAGTTATTCTGTTCAAACAGAACAACTTGGAACAGGTCATGCAGTTAAAAGTGCTATAGAGTTTTTAACTGGGAAAAAAGGAACTGTAGCAGTTTTTTGTGGTGATGCTCCATTAATAACAGAAGAAACAATAGGAAGATTGTTTAATGAACATATCAATAATGAAAACACTACTACACTTTTAAGTTCTATATTAGATGATGCTACGGGTTATGGAAGAATAATAAGAGATGGCAATGAAGTTCTTAAAATAGTAGAGCATAAAGATTGTAATGAAGAAGAATTAAAGGTTAATGAAATGAATGCAGGAGTTTACTGCTTTGATATTGAAAATCTTTTAAATTCTTTAGAAAAATTATCAAATAACAATGCACAAGGAGAATACTATTTAACAGATGTTATAGGAATTCAAAAAAAAGAAGGCAAAAAAATAGGTGCTGTTGTTGTTGATTATGAAGAAACAATTGGTGTAAATTCAAGAAGACAGCTTGCAGAAGTTGAAGAAATACTAAGAAATAGAATAAATAGCATGCATATGGATAATGGAGTTACATTAATAAATCCAAGTGTTACGTATATAGGTGCTGATGTTGAAATAGGCAAGGATACTATTATCTATCCAGGAAATACTATTGAAGGTATAAGTAAAATTGGAAGTGGATGTACTATATATCCAAATTCAAGAATAAATAATAGTATTATTGAAAATAATGTTCAAATAGAAAGTTCTGTAATAATAGATAGTAAAATTGGAAGTCACACAACAGTTGGCCCATTTGCTTATATAAGACCAGAATCTGTAATAGGAAGCCATGTTAGAATTGGTGACTTTGTTGAAGTAAAGAAATCAGTAATTGGTAATAATACAAAAGTATCACATTTAACATATGTTGGTGATGCCGAAGTTGGTGAAAATTGTAATTTTGGCTGTGGAACAGTAACAGTTAATTATGATGGAAAAAATAAAAATAAAGTAATAATAGGAAACAATAGTTTCATTGGATGCAATACAAATCTTATATCTCCACTTAATGTTGAAGATAATACTTATATTGCAGCAGGATCAACAATAACTAATGATGTAAAAGAAGGAGAACTTGCAGTAGCAAGATCTAAGCAAAGAAACATTGAAGGTTGGGTTGAAAAAAGAAAGTTAATTAAAAAGTAAGTATTCTTACTTTTTAATATAAATATCTAGACAGCCAAAATAAGGAGGATCTAATAAGTATGATAGCTCATGGAAAAAATATAAAAATATTCTCTGGTAATTCACATCCAGAATTAGCAGAAGAAATTGCAAATTTATTAGGATTGACATTAGGAAATTCAAAAGTTTCAACTTTTAGTGATGGAGAAATATCAGTAGATATAAATGAAACAGTTAGAGGAGCAGATGTATTTATAGTACAATCTACTAGCAGCCCAGTAAATAATAACTTAATGGAGCTTTTAATTATGATAGATGCTTTTAAAAGAGCATCAGCAGGAAGAATAACAGCAGTTATTCCATACTATGGTTATGCAAGACAAGATAGAAAGGCAAAATCAAGAGATCCAATAACAGCTAAGTTAGTGGCTGACATATTAACTGCAGCAGGAGCAGATAGAGTATTAACAATGGATTTACATGCATCACAAATTCAAGGGTATTTCAATATACCAGTAGATCATTTATTAGGATCACCAATACTAGCAGAACATTTTATTAAAAATGGATTTGAAGATCAAGATGATGTAGTTGTTGTATCACCAGACCTTGGAAGTGTTACAAGAGCAAGAAAATTTGCTGATAAGCTTCATGCACCAATTGCTATAATTGATAAAAGAAGACCTAAGGCAAATGTTTCTGAAATAATGAATATTATTGGAGACATAAAAGGTAAGAGATGTATACTTATTGATGATATGATAGATACAGCAGGAACTATTGCTAATGCAGCAAATGCATTAAAAGATTTAGGTGCTAAAAATGTATATGCATGTTGTACTCATGGTGTATTATCAGGACCAGCTTTTGAAAGAATAAATAATTCTGCTATTGAAGAGCTAATTATGTTAAATACAATACCACTACCAGAAGATGAACAAAACTTAGAAAAGTTTAATTCAATATCTGTTGCTCCTATATTTGCAGAAGCTATTAGAAGAATTTATGACGATAAACCAATAAGTAAATTATTCGAAAGCTAATTACATAAGATAATCCTCAAGTTATAATTAATTTGAGGATTATTTTTTATTATAATGAGGATGGTGAAAAAATATGAGTGATAAGTTAGGAAAAATATTAATTGTAGATGATG
>JAKSUK010000143.1 GCA_024409095.1 Clostridium sp. | reverse complement strand
TGCATATTGCTGACATACTTTTGTACCAAGTTTTTTATAATTAACATCCTCTTGAGGAATTTTAAGAACAACTACTCCTTTTTCATTTAATTCTCTTCTAATGTCATCAGATAAGCTTTCCTTTGCAAGTTTACATGAGCCTGACATTGCACCTAACTCGTCACCACTACGTTCTCCTTGAATATCAAATGCTCCACATCTTTCACTTATACTTATTCTAGGACCAAATGATGGACATCTTAATACACACATTGAACATCCATTACCATATCTTAAACAATTGCCCATTGGTCCAGTTGTTCCTGTTGTTTCAATAAAAACATCTCCATTAACATAACTATCATCACTTAAAAGTAATCTTTTTATTTTATGATCCTCTACTTCAACATCACGAACACGCTTTTCTAAATGAAGGTTTATCCCTAATGAAATTATATATTCTCTTACACGACCTTCAATAATATTTACATCATATAATGTTGCGTGCTTATGTCCTGGAAAATCTATATTTTTATGAGTACAATATAAATCAGTAAGATTTATAAGATCTCCTCCACCTAATGCTATAAGTTCCTCAGAAGCTGTATATCTACCATTATTCCTCATTATTCCGCCAACATTACCAAGACCTAAAAGCAAATCTGTTTTTTCATATATATGAACTTCAGCACCAGCTTTTTTGGCAGTAATTGCTGCTGCACAACCAGACCATCCACCGCCAATAACAACAACCTTCATATAAATCTCCTCCCCTCAAAAATGTCTCTTGGATTTGCTTGAACCTTACAGAATCTTTTTACTCTATGTCCTGAAAATCTTGTAGTACAGCTACCACAAACCCCTTCTCCACAACACATCTTAAAATTATTACAGCAAGATAAGTCAATATCCTTCCTTTCTAATTCATCTAAATAATCTATAACTTTAAAAGTTAATATATCTGCACCAGCAATATGAATTAGTTTTATATTATTATATTTAATTAGTGACTTAATAGAAACTTTAGCTTCTGCCGATAATTCACCTTTATCAATTAAATTAATTTCTTGAGGAACTATATTTAATGATTTAAGATAATCTGTAATATAAACTTCATTAAAAGGAGCTTTATCTAAAAGTAAAGTCACTTTATTATTATTTTGTTTAAGTTTTTTAATTACAGGAAGCATTGGTGCCATTCCAATTCCACGTGCTAAAACAATAGTGTTGCTATCCTTTTGCTTTTTAATATTTTTAACACCAAAAACCCCATTCCAATAAGGACCTCTTATAGTAATATTTTTACCTTTTTCGATTTCTAGAAGCTTCTTTGTTTTAACTCCCCTAATTTCAATCATTATAGATATAACATTAGTATCAATATCTGCATTTAGTATTGAAATAGGAACATCAAAGTAAATATTTTCTTCTGTTCGTATAAAAATAAAGCTTCCTGGCCTAGATAAATCTATTACTAATTTATGGGGAGCTTTAAACTTAATTAATAAAACTTCATTATCATATAAAGTTCTATCTTCTACAATGCAATTATATGTTTTTCGTCCTTCTTTTGCTTTATTTCCATTATAATAAAATTCCTGATAGATACAAACGCCTTTCCAGTTTAAGCAATCACAAAATGTACTACCGTGAAGTTGTGAGCAAAGAAGACATTCTCCAGACTCAGCTAGTTTGCAAGGGCAATACTCTGTACCAGCATCAATACAATCAATGTTTTCTTTAAACATTTTAACTCCTAAAAAAATTAATACCCTCTATATAAGTTATTAAATTTGCTGTTCTTTTGTGTATTATTTATCATAATTATATTTCGTAAAAAAAGACTGCCATATGGCAGTCTACTATATATTATCACTTAATTGATTTTCACTTACACTTCTCCAGAACATAACTGCACTTAATAATATTACTAAACATATTAATGCATATATCCAGAATAAACTATTTCCTATACTTCCAAATAGTATTATTGCTGATCCACATAATGCAAGTATTGGATTTATTATACCCCTAAATGTACTTTTAATTTCCTTATTAATTCCAAGTTGTAATACCTTAACATATAATAAAGCATATAATACATAACTAATAGTAATTGAAATTTCTGATATATCAGAATTAAGAAGTATTCCTGTTTTAGTAGTAAAATAATGAACTACAAGCCAAGTTACTGTTATTAAGAAACTTATTATTACAGAATTAATCGGCATTTTATTCTTTTCATTAACTTCAGAGAATACTTCTGATTTAGGGAACATATTTCTTATAGCTAATGAGTAAGGTAATCTTATTAATCCCATTATTAATCCATTAACAGTTCCTATTATAGATATTATTACAAATACTAAAATAATTTTTGAACCCCATACACCAAATAAATTATTAGCTACTAAATCAACATGAGAATCTCCAAGACTCATTATTGTTTCAGGTCCAATATAAATACTTATTCCTACAAAATATAGTAAATAAACAATTAGTATTGAAATTGGAGCTATAACTAAAGCTTTTGGTAAATTCTTCTTTGAATCTCTTACTTCATTTCCAACTGTAGTAGAAACAACCCAACCATCAAATGAAAATGCTATTGGTGCTATTGCTGCAATCCATCCAGTAGATTTTACTGCAGTACTTAATTCTGATGTTATTAATTTTGGCTCACCTAAAATAATACCTGCAATTGCAAATATAATCAAAGGAATTAATTTTATTATCGTAGATGTACTTTGAAAAATTCCACCTAATTTTGATGAAATTGCATTTAATAAATAAATCATTACTATTACTATTAACCCAAGTAGTACTTGAAGTTCTAATGAACCTTCAATTCCAAATAATAAGCATATATAAATTCCAGCAACATAAGCTACAATAGCTATTAATGTTGGAAAATATAAGAATGTTTGAAACCATCCAAAAGCACAAGCAATTGCTTTATTATACGATTGCTCTGCATATGCTATTAACCCTCCTGTGTCTGAATTCCTTGCTGCTAATTCTGAAATAGTTAAACTTCCAAAAATTATTGCAATTGCTGCTATACAAAAAACTAATACTCCTAGTGCTATACTTCCATTTGTAGCAACAAGTATATTATCACTTTTAAAGAATATTCCTGAACCTATTACAACCCCAATAATCATTGCAATAGTCGTAAATAATCCGTAACCTTTTTCTTTCATGTTTTTCCCCCTTTAAATTTCATTTGTTAATAGTTTAGAATAATTTTTTTATACTATACCATATTTATGTTTACTTAGTAAATATAAATTGCAAAAAATTATTCTATTCAAACATTTTCTTTCCTAAATTTGCAAACTGTTGTAAGAATATATAGCATTTTATATCAAATTTAACATCCTTATTTAAAAGTTCTTGTACTTCTTTTTGAGATAATAAAATTGGCTCAATATCTTCATCATCTTCCATATACATATTACTTAAAGTTCCATTACAAATACAAAATGCTGAAGTAACAGCCTCATCAGTCATACCTGGTGATAAGAACAATTGATTTTTAACCTTTTTATCTAAAATTTTTACAACATCTAATCCTGTTTCTTCCTTTAATTCTCTTGTTATTGAAGTTAAATCATCTTCACCTTTATCTATAAGTCCTGCTGGCATTTCATATATGTAAGAGTTTATTGGTACTCTAAATTGTTTAATAACGACTATTTTTTCTTCATCTTTATGAAAAGGCACTATTAAAACTGCATCATCTTCTAATTTCTTATTATTAAAATAAACATCTTCTAAAATTTCCTTTTCTTTTCTTGATGCTACTATCCAGTTTTTTGTCTTACCACTTTTATTAGTATATTCAGCATTATATAGCTTTAAAAATTTTGTTTCTGCTAATGTAGTAAGCTTATTAATTTTATTCATATAATTCTCTCCTTTACATATCTTACTAAAATAATTTTACCTTATTATAGCTTATAAAATCTATATATAAAGAAAAAAATATACTATAAATAC
>JAKSUK010000142.1 GCA_024409095.1 Clostridium sp. | reverse complement strand
TTATAATATGATTCTTCATTAACTACTAATTCATTAGTAATTTCAAATATTTTATTTTTTTCAATACCAGCAAGTTTAACCGTTCCTGCCTTTACTGCTTCTGGTCTTTCTGTCTCTGTTCTTAAAACAACTACAGGTTTACCAAGTGCTGGTGCTTCTTCTTGAATACCACCTGAATCAGTCATTATTAAATAGCATTTATTCATTAGATTTGCAAAATCAACATATTCTAACGGTTCAATTAATGCTATCTTATCTTCAACCCCTTTAAAACTCTCTCTTGCTAAATCCCTTATTAAAGGATTTTTATGCATTGGAAATATTATTTGTACATCATCATTTTGTTCTGCTACTTTTCTTACTGCTGCAAAAATATCTTTCATTGGCTCTCCCCAATTTTCTCTTCTATGAGCAGTTAATAAAATAACTTTATTATTATCAAAATTTATTTTATTTAATTCTTTATCTTCAAATTTATGTTCTATATTTATTACAGTTAATAATGCATCAATAACAGTATTTCCTGTTCTAAATACATTCTTAGTAATTCCTTCATTAGCTAAATTAGCTTCATTACTTTCTGTTGGTGCAAAGTGAAGGGTAGCTATTGCCCCTGTAAGCTTTCTATTAGCTTCTTCTGGGAATGGAGAATACATATCACCTGTTCTAAGTCCAGCTTCTACATGCCCAACAGGAATTTTATTATAAAATGCTGCTAAAGCACCATTTAAAGTAGTTGATGTATCACCATGAACAAGTACTATATCAGGCTTAAAGTCCTTAAGCACCTTATCAACTCCTGTCAATACTTTATTGCATATATCTATTATAGTTTGACCATGTGCCATTATATTTAAATCAAAATCTGGTTTAACATCAAATATATCTAAAACAGAATCTAACATCTCTCTATGTTGAGCTGTAACACAAACTTTTGAGTCAATTCGTTCGTCTTTTTCCAACAGCTTAACTAAAGGACACATCTTTATTGCCTCTGGTCTTGTACCAAATACCGACAAAACTTTAATCTTTTCCATTATATACACTCCTTTAGGTAATACTCTTATTCACTTAATTATTATATACGTTTTTTGCAAAGTCAACATATTGTGGTATAATAGCAACATATTAAAAATTCATAGCCTACTAAGCTGCAAAATTTTACTAATCATATGGCTTTGAATTATTTATATAAATCATACATCTAACTTATATAATCATTTATATCAATTTTAAGTTAGAAATAAAAATAGGAGGTGGTTTTCTTGAATAAGAAATCAACAGTACTATCGGTATTACTTTCAACAACTATTTGCTTTACCAACATAATTGGATCATTCTCAGCTTATGCTGATAATTTAGATGCAGAAAGACAAGCTATCTCTGATAGCAAAGCCCAATATGACTTATTAGGTGAGCAAATACTATCGCTTAACTCTGAAATTGCAAACATAAATATAGAAATAGACAAGCTAAATGCAAAGCTAAAAGATAATGAAGCACAAATTGCAAATACAGAAATAGAAATTGGAAGCACTAAATACTTATTAGAGCAAACAGAAGAAAAAATTAAAGAAAAAGAAGATCTTTTAAGTAAAAGACTTAGAAACATGCAAAAAAGTGGTAATCTAACGTCTAATATGCTGGTATACCTAATTTCTTCTGAAAGTTTAAATGATGTTTTTGATAAATTAGATGCTGTAATAAGAATAGTAGCTCTAGATAAAGATTTAATTAATGAAGTTAAAGAACAAAAAGAAGCTTTAACAGAAACAATTAAAGAGCTTAGCAATAAAGAAGCTTCTTTACAAGCTTTAAAAGAAGAAACTAAACTTTCTTTAGAAGAATTAAAAAGCAAGAAATCTGAACAAGAAACAAAAATAGCTCAACTTAATGAAGAGAAATCAAAAGCATCTGCTACAATAGAGTCAAATGAGAGAAAGCTTATTGCACATTCTGTATCTACTATTGAAAACTCTAATAGTGTAGATGAATTACAAAAAGCGATTTCAACTTTAACTTATTTAATACCTACTTTAAACAGTTCTAGTGTTATTGCAGCAGCTAACGATAGCATTTATCAAGGTAATCTTAAGGTTGAAGAAATTAATGCAGCAATAAAAGCACAAGCTTCAGTTGCATCAAGAGGAGATTCAAATAATGCATCTACACCTGGAGAAAGCTCAGGTCATACAGCATTATCAACATTAACTATGGAATCAACAGCTTATACTGGTGGAACATTAACAGCTACAGGTACTAAACCTGTTTATAACCCTGGTGGTATAAGCACTATAGCTGTAGACCCTAATGTTATTCCTTTAGGATCTAAAGTATATGTTTCTGGATATGGAATTGCTATAGCAGCTGATACTGGAGGAGTTATCAACGGAAATATAATTGATGTTTATCTTAACTCAGAAGCAGATTGTATAGCTTGGGGAAGAAAAACAGTTACAGTTGAAATATTAGCTTTACCTGGTGAATGGTAAAATAAAAAAATATTAGCAGGAACTAAAAATATAAGTTCCTGCTAATATTTTATTGTCTTTTTAAAACCACTTTTACAATTTCCATAATTTCATTTTTGCTAAATAATAAGTTCATAATTACTAATATAGCAAAATAAACTATTCCGCCAAATAACCATCCTGTAAAATGTGATAACATAAGAAATGAAACAGAAAGAATACTTAAATATATTATTTCCTTAAAATCAGCTTTTAGATATTTAAAATCTCTCATAGAATATACATACCATGTTATAAATGCAATAGTTGTAGCAGCTGCTATTGATTCAGAAGTTTTAAAAACATATACTGCTATTAAATTATAAATCGTTGATACTACTACCATACCAAAAACTATCTTAACATATTTATGTTGGTCTTTTCTTGCTTTATACAAATTAACATATAAAGCATTAATTACAATCATATATGGATATGCTGCAAATGAAATAGCTATTATATTTAATGCCGTACTATATTTAGGAATAATAATATTTACTACTCCCGCCAAAGCAAAATACCCTAAACTAGCCATACTACCTAATATTAAAAAATATTTTTTAAGAGTTTTTAATTTACTTTCATCTTCCCATTTAGTTAAATAATTATAAAATACTACAGATATTGCTGATACAAATGTATTTACTATACTTAACATTGATGTAGCATAAGAATAATCTGCAAAAGCATTGCTATCGAAAAATATTTTAATAAACCATCTATCTATTCCTTGAAAGAAAATAACTGATAAATTACCTACTAAAATAAATACACCAACTTTAATATTATTAAGAATTTTAGTTGTATACTGTGGCTTAATATCACTTACACTTTTTATAAATTTATATTCTAAAAGAATACAAGCTACAATGTTAGATAATAATACTGCTAAACAATAATAAACAAAGTTTCCTTCTTTAAAAATTATAGCTAATACTATATTTAGCATTACTAACAAACCATTATATATGTATACATTTCTCGAATACTCTTTAAATCTTCCAACTGCTTGGTAAAACATCTGATGAAATTGTAATGTATTAACTGGTATTACTGTAGCTGCTAATAAAAATAATATTGTATCTCCTATATTTATTGCTAATATTAGAAGAATCATTGATATAATTAGTTGCCCTATAATAAAGACATTATGCTCAGCTTTAAATTCACCTTTATCAATATCATCAAGTTCTCTTCCACCATATTTAATATACATGCCATCTACAAATCCTAGATGTAATATTCCTAAATAAGAAACGTAAAATGTATAAGTTTTAACATCTGCATATGCACTTTTTGAAATCACAGCTGGAATAATGAAACCATTAACTAGTCCTGAAAATAATGATAACATGTTAGCTGAAAAAACTCTTGCTATACTTTTTTTTACACTCATATTAATTACCTCAATTTATATTTTTATAATTCCATTGTGAACTACTCTCCACTTATAGAAGTGGGAGCTTCTTGGTCAATATTCCTAA
>JAKSUK010000141.1 GCA_024409095.1 Clostridium sp. | reverse complement strand
TGGTAAATGGTTCATTTGGGATAGCTGTAGGCTTAGCAACTAATATACCTCCGCATAATTTAGGAGAAGTAACAGATGCAGTTTTAGCATGTATAGATAATCCAGAAATAACTACAGAACAATTAATGGAATATATAAAGGCTCCAGATTTACCAACTGGAGGAATACTTATAGGTAAGAAATCACTTCTTTCTGCTTATGAAACTGGAGAAGGAAAGGTTACTTTAAGAGCTAAGACATCAATAGAAACTTTAGAAAATGGTAGATTAGGAATTGTAATAACAGAGTTCCCTTATAGAAGATGTAAGGCTAAATTACTTCAAACAATATCTGAAATGACTGGTGATAAAAAACATCAAAAGGTTCTTGAAAGTATAGTTGATATAAGAGATGAATCAGATAGAAGTGGAATAAGGGCTGTAATTGAATTTAAGAAAGCTGCTACAAGAGAAAGTGTAGATAAGGTTCTTAAATATTTATTTAAAAAGACTGACCTTCAATGTAATTTAAGTTTTAATATGGTTGCTTTAGCAAATGGAAAGCCACAAACAATGGGACTTAAGACTATATTAATGCATTATGTTAATCATCAAAAAGAAATTATAACAAGAAGAACTATAAAGGAATTAGCAATAGCAGAAAAGAGATTCCATATAGTTGAAGGTTTTATTAAGGCTATTAATATATTAGATGAAGTTATAGAAACTATAAGATCTTCTAAGTCTAAAAAAGATGCAGGAATAAATCTTGTCACTAAATTTAGTTTTACAAATGAGCAAGCTGAAGCAATATTAGAGCTTATGCTTTATAGATTAACTGGTCTTGAAATAACAGTATTCCAAAAAGAGTATGCTGAACTTCAAAAGAAAATAAAAAAATTAAAGAAGATTTTAGATAATGAAAAAGAGCTTTTAAAAGTTATTAAGAGTGAATTAAAAGAAATCACTGATAAATATAGAAATCCAAGAAGAACAATGGTAGTTGAAAATGATAGTGAAGCTAAGATAGATGTAGAAGAGCTTATCGTAGTTGAAGATGTAATGATAACTTTATCTAAAGATGGATTTATTAAGAGACTTCCAGTAAGAAGCTACACAAGATCAAATTCTAATGCTGATGATATAGATTATAGAGATGGTGATGAGCTTAAATATCTATTTAAATCAAATACGGCAGATAATGTTATACTATTTACTGATAAAGGAAATATGTATCAAACTAAGGGTATAAATATTCCAGAAGGTAAGTGGAAGGAGAAAGGTGAAAGAATTGATTCTATTATCAAGACATTAAACCTAGAGGAAGAAAACATTATATCTGCAATGTCAATAAATATTTTTGATGCTGAAAGAAGTATTCAGTTAATCACTAATAAGGGTACTATAAAGAAAAGTTCATTAGATAAGTTTGTAACAAATTATAGTAAGCTTCAAGCCTTAAAGCTTAGAGAAAATGAAATTGTTGTAAGCAGTGTACTTGTAGATAGTGAATTTGAAGGGCAATTCTTAGAAGTGAAATCTAAATTAGGTTTAGAATTTAAGCTACAATTACCAGAATTACAGGATATGCAAAGAAATATATTAGGACAACAATTATTTAATCTTACAGCAGATGATGAAGTTGTTGAAGTTACGTATACTAATGAATTTGAATATTGTGAATTTTCTGTAGGACTTACAGCAAAGAATAGTTTTAAAGCATTTGCTAAAGCTAAGAAAAATGATAGGTTAAAGGTAAGTACTGATAATTTAAGTGATGTCATATTATTTAGTAATAAGGGGAATATATATAAGGTTAAAGGTTTCTTACTTACAAAGATTAATGAAAAAGATATACCATTAACAAATTTAGTAGATGGATTTACTAAAGGTGAAAGAATTTTAGATATTTATTCTGTAAAAGATTTTAATTCAGAAAAGATGTTATATTTCTTTACTAAGAAAGGTATGGTTAAAAAGACTTCTTTAATTGAATATGCTGGAGAATATCTAGTTCAGCAAGCTTATAAGCTTAAGTATGAAAATGATGAAGTAATTGCTGTACAAATTGCACATAATATTTTAAATGATGTAATTATAATAACTAAACATGGAATGGCAATTAAATTCTCAAGTGAAAATGTAAATTCAATGGGAAGGGTTGCATCAGGTGTTACTGGAATCAGCTTAAAAGATGGAGATGAAGCAATTGCTGCAAAAGTAAAAGAAAACCATGAGGACTTAGGTGTAATAAATAATGATGTAATAACATTAATATCTAAAAAGAAGGAAAAGAAAGATATTAATGAGATAGATATTAAGTTACAAAACAGGGCAGGAAGAGGAAGTATAGTTATGGTAACAGGTCTTGATGATGAAGTAACTGAAACTATATTTCAATAATTAAATTTTATAAGGAGAGATATATATGAAGGTAGCTGTATTATTAGCAGAAGGTTTTGAAACTATTGAAGCCTTAACAACGGTAGATATATTAAGAAGAGCAGGTGTAGAGTGTCATACTTTTGCTATGAAAAATCAAGAAGTAACGACATCTCATCATATAACATTAAAGGCTGATAAAGTTTTTAATGATGAAATTAAAGAGTATGATATTGTAGTATTACCAGGTGGAATGCCTGGTGCAGTAAATTTAAGAGATGATGAAAGAGTTATAGAGTTATTAAAGGAATTTAATACTAAGAATAAAAAGATTGCTGCAATTTGTGCAGGGCCAATATCATTAGGAAAAGCTGGTTTAAGTGAAGGTAAAAATGTAACATGCTATCCAGGATTTGAAGAGCAATTAGGAAATTGTAATTATAAAGAAGAGTTAGTAGTTGTTGATGAAAATATAATTACAGGAAGAGGTCCAGCATCAGCAATACCTTTTGCTTTTGAAATATTAAATCAAATAGAGCCAGAAAAAGTAGAAGAAATTAAAAAAGCAATGCTTTTTTAAATGAGGATAAAAGATGGAAAGATGGACTGTTAGAAATGTAAAATTTGATACTGTAGGTTTTGCAAAAGCATTAGGGGTTAACCCTGTGCTAGCAAAACTTATGGTTAATAGAGGAATATATGAATTGAGTGAAGCAAAAGCTTTTTTAAATTCAACTATAG
This sequence comes from Clostridium sp., assembly GCA_024409095.1. GTDB lineage: Bacteria > Bacillota > Clostridia > Clostridiales > Clostridiaceae > Clostridium. Next base: position 893 of record JAKSUK010000141.1, on the reverse strand, counting down.
ATAATTTGCACGATGGAAAGTCCATGAAGGATTTATCAAAAGCAGTAGCTTTAATGAAGAAAAGTATAGAAAATCAAAAGAAAGTACTTATAGTGGGAGATTACGACGTGGGTGCGAAACGTTCTTAACTGAAAAGGTTAAGCATATAATTGTCATTGTTAAATAATGACTTATAGAGAACTGTTTGAGTGAAAAGTGGAATGATAGGGTAACGCTTAGAAACACTTTCGATAATACTCCGACTTGCAGTTTTAAAGCTAAATAAAAACTGTAAGAAGCTCGGTGAAGTCGGCAGAAGTATTCCTAAGTATGCAAAAATAAATTATCTTAATTTATATGTATATATGGAATATGATATGCCGGTCGTCCTATAAAATATCTATGATGAGAATGGTGGGGTAAAGCCTACTGACAAACTCTTGAATGTACGGGACTATACGTAGACCTTATGGAAACATAAGGGGCTCCAAAAGGAGTGAGCATGAGGTAAAGTAAAAATCTAGCGTTATGAAATACCTTACGATGTTATAGGCATCGTCTAGTGTTCAGGACCATAGAGAGCATCTAAGGATATATAGAATGGATAATTCAAATGGAACGTTGGAAGTTTGATACGTGGAGACTGTAGCTAGTCAGTGAAGCGGTCGGAATATAAATAATATACTTTTTTATAATGTATATTTATTAAATTCGTTTAATTAAATGAAAGTGATGTCATAGTACCTGTGAAACAGTGATAATAAGCTGCGGAGGAAAGGGCATTAGTCAAAACTTAGTTTGGACTTGTAAGTAGTATAACTTAATTGTAGGTTCGAATATGAATAAAAGAACCGCCCTCATTGATTAGAATGGCTACGCACACTCGTGACTTTAGTCATGAGTTAGTAGCCAAA
>JAKSUK010000140.1 GCA_024409095.1 Clostridium sp. | reverse complement strand
CAAGAACTTTAAACGCAATATAATTATTTATTAATAATAATTATTTTCTATATTATAACTTAAAAAAATAAAAGTTTCAAAAATAAGTGTATTTATCTAAACTTTATAAAAATTAACTAAGCATTATAGTTATAGAATCCTCTTCCACTCTTTCTTCCTAGCCAACCTGCTCTAACATATTTTCTTAAAATACTACTAGCTCTATATTTAGTATCTCCTGTTTCTTTATATAATACATCCATAATAGCTAAACATACATCTAACCCAACTAAATCCCCTAATGCTAATGGCCCCATTGGGTGATTTGCACCATATTTCATAGCTGTATCTATATCTTCTGGCGAAGCAATTCCCTCTTGAAGAATAAATGACGCTTCATTAATCATTGGAATAAGTATTCTATTAACAACAAACCCTGGAGCTTCTGCAACTTCTACTGGATTTTTTCCTATATCCTCTGATAATTGCTTTACAGTATTAAAAGTTTCATCTGATGTGGCTATGCCCCTAATAACTTCAACAAGCTTCATTACTGGAGCTGGATTAAAGAAATGCATTCCTATAACCTTATCTGGTCTTTTAGTTGCTGAAGCAACTTCAGTTATAGATAAAGAAGAGGTATTTGAAGCTAGTATTGCACCTTTTTTACAAATACCATCTAGCTCTGCAAAAATAGATTTTTTAACTTCCATATTTTCTATAGCTGCTTCTACAACTAAATCACAATCTGCTGCTAAATTCATATCAGTTGTTCCTGATATTCTTGAAAGAATTTCTTCCTTTGTGCTTTCTTCCATTTTTCCTTTAGCAACTAGTTTACTTAAGTTTTTATTTATTCCAGATAATCCTCTTTGAACGAATTCATCTTTTATGTCTCGTACAATAACTTCATAACCTTTTTGAGCAAAAGCTTGAACTATTCCTGCTCCCATAGTTCCAGCACCTAAAACAAAAACTTTCTCCATACAATTTCCCTCCATAATTCTCTATAATTATTATGCTTCTTGCATTTCTTTTAATTGAGTAATCATTTCTGGTATTACCTTATTTAAGTCCCCTACTATTCCATAGTCAGCTACCTTCATAATTGGAGCTGTTTCATCCTTATTAATTGCTATAATCATATCTGAATCTTGCATACCAGCAACATGTTGTATAGCTCCTGAAATACCACATGCTATATATATTGTAGGCTTAACAGTCTTACCTGTTTGTCCAACTTGATATGCTGCATCTATCCATCCCTTTTCAACAACGCCTCTAGACCCAGCTACAACACCGCCTAAAACATCAGCTAACTTTCTTAATAATTCAAAGTTCTCCTGTGAACCTAGACCTCTTCCACCTGAAACTATTACCTTAGCTTCTCCAATATCAACTATTTCTTTATTAGCTTTAACTACTTCTAAAACCTGAGTTCTTATATCTGAAGCTTCTAGTTTAACCTTTACATTTTCTACAACGAATTTATTATTCTTTTCAGTAGATTTACTAAAAACTCCTGGTCTTACAGTAGCCATTTGTGGTCTATGATTTGGACATGCAATTGTAGCCATTAAGTTACCACCAAAAGCTGGTCTAGTAGCTAATAAAGCTCCATCATTAACATCTACAGCTAATGAAGTGCAATCAGCAGTTAATCCTGTTGATAATCTAGCAGCTACTCTTGGGCCTAAATCTCTTCCAATAAATGTAGCACCAATAAATATAATTCCCGGCTTCCTTTCATCTGCTAAATCACAAATCACTTTTGTATAACCATCAGTTGTATAATGTTCTAAATTTGAGCTTTCAGCTACAAGCACTTCATCTGCTCCATATTCTCCTAAAGTAGATGCTAAACACTCAATATTATTTCCTAATAATATTGCTGTAAGCTTAACACCTAATTCATTTGCAAGCTTCCTTCCCTCACCTAATAACTCTAAAGAAACTTTTTGCAATTTACCTTCTCTTTGTTCAGCAAAAACCCAAATTCCTTTATAATCTGCTATATTCATTTTAAAATCCCCCCTTAAGCACTCCTAGATATAATGTTTTTCCTTTAATTTAGCTATAACATATGAAACTGCTTCTGGTGCATTTTCCTTTACTATTTCTCCAGCACCTTTAGCTTCTTTAGTTATAGATTTTTTAACTTTTGTTGGAGACCCGCTTAATCCTATTTGTGATGCATCAACATCAAGATCATTTGCTGTTAATACAGTTATTTCTTTATCCTTAGTGGCAAATATCTTTCCAACATTCATATATCTAGGATGGTTTAATTCTGCTATAGCAGTTAAAAGCACTGGAGTTTTAACTTTAATAATCTCATATCCATCTTCTAATGCTCTATTTACTAATAATCCATCACTTTCTACTTCAACATTTTGTACATATGTTACTTGAGGTATACCTAAGTGTTCAGCAATTTCTGGTCCAACTTGTGCAGTATCGCCATCAATAGCTTGTCTACCTCCAAATATAACATCATAATCTAAATTTTTTATAGCTGATGCTATTGTTCTTGATGTGGCTAATGTATCTGCTCCACCAAAAGCTCTATCTGTAATTAATATTGCATCATCTGCTCCCATACATAAAGCTTCTCTTAAAGCATCCTTTGCTTGAAGTGGTCCCATACTTATTACTGTAATTTTTCCTCCATGCTTTTCCTTTAAACATAATGCTGCTTCTAATGCATGTTTATCTTCTGGATTTATTATTGAAGGAACTCCATCTCTAATTAATGTTCCTGTTTTTTGATCTATCTTAACAACAGTTGTATCTGGAACCTGTTTTAAACAAACTACTATATTCACTATTTTGAACCTCCCTTAATTACTTTAATAAACTTCCTGAAATAACCATCTTTTGAACTTCAGAAGTTCCTTCATAAATTTCAGTAATCTTAGCATCTCTCATCATTCTTTCAATTGGATACTCCTTAGTGTATCCATATCCTCCAAATAGTTGAACAGCTTTAGTTGTAACATCCATAGCTACTTCTGATGCGTACAATTTTGCCCTAGCAGCATCTACTGAATATGGTTTATTATTTTCCTTTAACCATGCAGCTTTATATACTAAGAACCTAGCAGCTTCAATTTTTGTACTCATTTCAGCAACCATCCATTGTAATCCTTGAAATGCTGATATAGGTCTACCAAATTGTTTTCTTTCCTTCATATATTTAATAGCTTCGTCTAAAGCACCTTCTGCAATTCCTAATGCTTGAGCAGCTATACCAATTCTTCCTCCATCAAGAGTTTTCATTGCTATACCAAACCCTTTTCCTTCTCTACCAATTAAATTTTCTTTTGGAACTATGCAATTTTCAAAGATAATCTCTGTAGTAGAAGATGCTCTTATGCCAAGCTTGTCTTCTCTCTTTCCTATTGAAAACCCTATAAATCCCTTTTCAACAATAAATGCTGATATACCTTTAGTACCTTTTGATTTATCAGTCATAGCAAATACAATAAATGTATCAGCTACACCACCATTAGTAATAAATATCTTAGAACCATTTAAAATATAATTATCTCCATCTAAAATAGCTGTAGTTTGTTGTCCTGCTGCATCTGTACCTGCTCCAGGTTCAGTAAGTGCAAATGCACCAAGTTTATTACCTGTGCATAAGTCCCTTAAATACCTTTCCTTTTGTACAGCATTACCATTTTCATTTATTAATGAAGCACAAAGTGATGTATGTGCTGAAAGAATAACTCCTGTAGTAGCACAAACTTTTGATAATTCTTCAACAGCTATGATATAAGATAATACATCACCACCAGCTCCACCAAATTCAGTAGAAAAAGGTATTCCCATTAATCCTAGTTCTCCCATTTTCTTTACGTTTTCCATTGGAAATCTTTCTGTTGCATCTATTTCAGCTGCTATTTCTTTAACTTCATTAACTGCAAAATCTCTAACCATTTGCTTAACTAATTCTTGTTCCTTAGTCAATGTAAAATCCATAATTTTGCCGTTGCCAAAACCTTATAAAACTTTATAAAGTATGTTTAATTCCTTATTCAAC
>JAKSUK010000014.1 GCA_024409095.1 Clostridium sp. | reverse complement strand
ACTCCAATAGCAAATTGATAATAATGAAACTAGTATAGAAGGATTAACAATTTATGGTAACATTAGCTTAGAGGAATACTATGGTAAGAGAGAGAAGTGGAGTAATTAGTTTTATTTAATTTAATAATGTGCTAAAATGAGAGGTAAAAAGAAGTATGAAGATACTTCTTTTTGTTTTGTTTAAAATAAGGAGGAACTTATGAATAAAATTAGTGACGATATTTTATGTAAAGTTGAAAAACCATCAAGATACGTTGGTGGAGAATTAAATCAAGTAATTAAAAATCCCAAAGATGTTGATATAAGATTTGCATTTTGCTTCCCTGATGTATATGAAGTTGGTATGTCTCACTTAGGGACTAGAATACTTTATCATACAATTAATTTAAGAGAAGATACATATTGTGAAAGAACTTTTGCACCATGGCCAGATATGGAAGAATTAATGAGAAAAAATAATATTCCATTATACACTTTAGAAACTAAAGACTCATTAGACAAATTTGATTTATTAGGATTTACACTTCAATATGAAATGAGTTATACAAATATATTAAATATGCTTGATATGTCTGGAATACCATTTAGAGCTTCTGAAAGAGGAGAAGATGATCCAATAATAATGGCAGGAGGACCTTGTGCTTATAATCCAGAACCATTATGTGATATAGTAGATTTCTTCGAAATTGGTGAAGGTGAAGAAATGATGAATGATGTACTTGATGTTTATAAAAAGTACAAAGGCAAAGGTAAGAAGAAAGAATTCTTAAGAGAAATATCTAAGATAAGAGGTATATATGTACCATCATTATATGATGTTTCTTATAATGAAGATGGAACTATAAAAGAGTTTACACCTAAGTATGAAGATGTACCAGCTAAGGTACAAAAGAGAATAGTAAATGACTATGATAAGGTAGATTTCCCAGTTGATATGATTGTACCTTATACTGAAATAGTTCATGATAGAGTAGTTCTTGAAACATTCAGAGGATGTACAAATGGATGTAGATTCTGTCAAGCTGGTATGATTTATAGACCAGTAAGAGAAAAGAAAAGAGATACACTTATAAAACAAGCAAGAGATGCTGTAAAAGCTACTGGATATCAAGAAATTTCATTATCTTCATTAAGTACATGTGATTATTCTGATATACAAAAGCTTATAACAGAATTAGTATCAGAACATGAAGGAAATAAAGTTGGTATAGCTCTTCCATCAATAAGAGTTGATGCTTTCTCGGTTGACTTAATAAAAGAAATTCAAAAGGTTAGAAAGAGTGGACTTACATTTGCACCAGAAGCTGGTTCTCAAAGAATGAGAGATGTGATAAATAAGGGATTAACAGAAGAAAGAATCCTAGAAGCTGCTAAGAGTGCTTTTGAATCAGGATGGAGCACAATTAAGTTATACTTCATAATAGGACTTCCATATGAAACATTAGAAGATGCTGTAGGTATAGCTGAACTTTCAGATAAGATGGCTGAAGTATACTATAGCATACCAAAAGAGCAAAGAGCTAAGGGATTAAAGATAACAGCAAGTTCATCAATATTAGTACCAAAGCCATTTACACCATTCCAATGGGCTCCAATGGAAAGACCAGAAGTTGTAATTGAAAGAATAAAAGCTATAAAATATGCTATAAAGAGTAAAGCTGTAAGCTATAAATACCATCACCAAGATACATCTCTTATGGAAGCAGTATTTGCTAGAGGAGATAGAAGAACTTGTGAGGCTTTAATAAAGGCTTTTGAAAAAGGAGCTAAGTTTGATGGATGGTCAGAATACTTCAGCATGGATATTTGGAATGAAGCAATGGAAGAATGTAATATAGATCCAGAGTTCTATGTATATAGAGAAAGAAGTTATGATGAAGTATTACCATGGGACTTCATAGATATAGGCGTAAATAGAAAGTATCTTGAAAGAGAAAATGAAAAGGCAAAGGTTGCAGCAACTACAAAAAATTGTAGAGAAGGCTGTACAGGATGTGGAATTAATGTAAACTTTAAAGAAGGGAAGTGTTTTGAAGGTGCGATACTTAATTAAATTTTCTAAAGGTGAAGGGATAAAATTTATTTCTCACTTAGACTTAATGAGAACTATTCAAAGAATAATAAGAAGATCTGGAGTTCCAATAGAATATTCTAAGGGATTCAATCCTCATATGGCACTATCTTTAGCACAACCTCTTTCAGTAGGTGTTTATTCTGATGGAGAATACATGGATATAGTATTAACTGAAGAAATGAAGGTAGCTGACCTTTTATTAAAATTAAATGAAGCAGCTCCACCTACAATAAGATTTTTTGAAGCTACACAAATTGAAATTGTAGAAAATGTTAAGAGAGTACCACAAGCTATGGCACTTTTAGATGCAGGTAGATACATAATTAAATTAAAATTAGTTAATGAAGAAAAAGTTGAAGAAAAAATGGCTTCACTTTTAAATGAAAATGTATGGGAAACTTTAAAGAAAAGCAAAAAAGGTGAGAAAATGGCAGATATAAAGCCATTAGTTAAAGAATTAAAATATTGGGTTAAAGATAATGAATTAGTTATCAATGCCTTAATTGCTACAGGAAGTAGAGAAAATCTATCAGCTGATCTTCTAGCAAGATTTATAACAAGTAAGATAGAAAATGTAAATACAGAATCATTTGTTAGTATAAAAAGAGAAGAAATGTACGTATTAAAAAATAATAAGTATGTACCATTATTTAAAGCTCTTTAGGATGTGTGTGTATGAGAGAAGTTTTTGTTGAAAGTAGAGAAAAGCAGATTAGAGTTGCTGTAAAGCAAAATGGTGAACTTGTTCAATGTATAGTTGAAGAAGAAACATCAAAGCCACAAATAGGTGAGGTTTATAAAGGTCGAATTAAAAACATAGTACCTGCTATAAATTCTATTTTTGTAGATATTGGCCTTGAAAAAGAAGCTTATATGTATTATAGTGATGAACTTAAAAGAATGAATATAAAAAAAGGTCAGGATATTTTAATAGAAGTGGTAAAAGAACCATTAGGAGATAAAGGTGCTAAAGTAACTAATAAGATATCAATAGCAGGAAAAAATCTAGTTTTAATCGTGGGAGATGAAGGTGTAAGCTTATCTAAGAGAATCGAAGATGTAATGGATAGGCAGAGACTTATTTCAATTATCAAACCTATTAAAAATACTGGCATAGTATTAAGGACAGAATCTGTAAATGCTACAGAAGAAGAACTTTTAAAAGAGCTTGCAAGTTTATTAGAAAAGAAAGAAGCTATGGAAAAAAAGCTTAGGTATTCAACTAATTTAGGAAAGCTTCAAAGTAATACAATTTTAAAAAGGTTTTTTGAAGAAATTGAAAATGAAAAAACTAGGGTGTTCTTTGATAATGAAGAATATTTAAATAGAGTTAGTGAAATATTGAAAGATAAAGATGCTATACACTTATCTTTGTATGATGAAAAAAGAAGCTTATTTGATTTTTATGGAATTGAAAAAGAAATATTAAAATTACGACATAAAAAAGTTAAGTTACCTTGTGGAGGATACATAATAATTGATAAAACAGAAGCTATGTATGTTATTGATGTAAATAGTGGTAAAAATATCAAAGGTCGTGATTTTTCAAAAACTATTTTTCAAACTAACTTAGAAGCAGCTAAAGAATGTGGTAGACAAATTAAGCTTAGAAATTTAAGTGGCATTATTTTAATTGATTTTATAGATTTAAGAGAAGATTATCAAAAGCCTAAAATAATAGAAGAATTACGCAAGGCTTTAAAAGAAGATAAAGGTAATGTAAAGATATATCCTTTTACAGAGCTTGGACTTATACAGGTTTCAAGAAAAAGAAAAGGAAAATCAATTTATGAATATTTAGAAGAACCATGTAAAGTATGCAAAAGCAATGGGTTTTTATTAAAAAGATCATATATTGAAAATCTTATTAGAAATGAAATTATCAAATGCTCTAGAGAAAATTCAATAAAAGATTTTTATATTGAGATAGATAAAAATTATGAACAGGATATTAAAGGGGATTTATTTAATTTTATAAAAAATATTGAAGGATTAGATAAAGAGATTTATTTAAACTTTGTTTATGATATTGAAGGATATAAAATAGAGCCAATTATCTTTTCCAATCAAAAAGATAATTACCAACATTACAAGATAAAAACTATTGAGAAAGTATGATAAATTTCTTTACAAGATGTATAAATTTGTGATAGAATGTCATTTGTAGACCGCACGCAACAGGTTTTAAGTAAAACAAAGTTTAATCTTTGTACCTGCAGAGGCGAGACCGTATTTAGAGGAGGTGTTTTAATGTACGCAGTATTAGTTACAGGTGGAAAGCAATTCAGAGTTCAAGAGGGAGACGTAATATACGTTGAAAAATTAAACGCTGAAGTAGATTCTACAGTTGAATTAACAGAAGTTTTAGCTGTTTCTAACGGAGAAACTTTAAAAGTTGGAACTCCAGTTGTTGAAGGAGCTAAGGTTGTAGCAAAAGTTGCAGCTCAAGGTAAAGCTAAGAAAATCACAGTTTTCAAATATAAGCCAAAGAAGGATTACAGAAAGAAAACTGGACACAGACAACCATACACTAAGTTAGTTATCGAAAAAATCGAAGCTTAATTTTAAGTTATGATTAAGGTTGTTAGTTTTAAACGCAATAGTTTGTCAATTGGATTTAAGATTGAAGGCCATGCTTTATCAAGAAAAGAAATGGAAAACACCATTGGTGATGCGTATGATATGATATGCAATTCTGTTTCAGTATTATCTCAAGGTACCTTAATTGGTATGGTAGAAGTGCTTAAACTTCCTGTAAAGTATGAGATAAATGATGGTTTTTTATCATTAGATTTATCTACTCTTAATGAAGAATTGATAATGCAAGGACAAACTTTACTTTTAACCTTTGAAAAAAGTATTGAAAGTGTAATTATGTCTCTTGATGCAAGTTTAGGGAAAAATAAACGGAATAAATATATAAAATTTATGTACGAGGAGGTGTAAAGATATGTTAATGATGAACCTTCAATTATTTGCCCACAAAAAAGGGGTAGGTAGCTCAAAGAATGGTAGAGATTCTGAATCTAAAAGATTAGGTGCTAAGGCTGCAGACGGAGAATTCGTTTTAGCTGGAAACATCCTTTATAGACAAAGAGGAACTAAAATCCACCCAGGTGTTAACGTAGGAAGAGGTGGAGATGACACTCTATTCGCTACAGTAGACGGAATTGTTAAATTCGAAAGAATGGGAAGAGACAAGAAAAAAGTTTCTGTATACCAAGTACAAGTTGAAGAAATAGCAGAATAATTTTTATAATAAAAAGCACCCAAGTGGGTGCTTTTTATTACTATACAGAATAATTAAGAATTGCTGAAATTATTGCTTATCATTCTTAATTTAAAATAGATTGTTATGGGAATAATAAATAAAAAGTTTATTATTTTTGAAAATAAGAACGATTGGAGGAAAAGGGATGTTTATAGATAGAGCCAAGATATATGTTAAATCTGGTAATGGTGGAAACGGTGCTGTAACTTTTAGAAGAGAAAAGTATGTTCCACTTGGAGGACCAGATGGTGGAGATGGTGGAAAAGGCGGAAGTGTAAAATTTATAGTAGATACAGGATTAACTACACTTTTAGACTTTAAATATAAAAAGAAATTCGTAGCATCTGATGGTGGAAATGGTCAAGGGTCAAAATGTTACGGAAAAGATGGAGAAGACCTTGTTATTAAAGTTCCAATGGGAACAATAATAAGAGAAGCTGAATCAAATAAAATCATTGTGGATTTATCACATAAAGATGATGAATTTGTTTTAGCTAGAGGTGGTAAAGGTGGTAAAGGAAATTGCAAATTCTGTACACCTACAAGACAGGCACCACATTTTGCTGAACCAGGAATGCCAGGTGAAGAGTTTAATTTAATATTAGAATTAAAATTATTAGCTGATGTTGGTTTAGTTGGATTCCCTAATGTAGGTAAATCAACTTTATTATCAACAGTAACAGCTGCTAAGCCAAAGATAGCTAACTATCACTTTACAACATTAAAACCAAATTTAGGTGTTGTTAAAGCAGAAGGAATTAATGCATTTGTTATGGCTGATATTCCAGGTATTATTGAAGGAGCTGCTGAAGGAGTTGGTTTAGGATTAGCATTCTTAAGACATATAGAAAGAACTAGACTACTTATACATGTTGTTGATATTTCAGGTATTGAAGGAAGAGATGCTTTTGAAGATTTCGTAAAAATCAATGAAGAGCTTAAAAAGTATTCAGTTAAGCTTTGGGATAGACCTCAAATAGTAGTAGCTAATAAAGCTGATATGTTATATGATGAATCAGTATTTGAAGATTTTAAGAAAAAAGTTAATGAATTAGGGTTTGATAAGGTTTATAAAATGTCAGCAGCTACTAAATCAGGCGTAGAAGAAGTTATAAAAGAAGCAGGAAGAATGCTTACAGAAATTCCATTTGCAGATTTAGAAATTGCTGATGAAGAAAGATATATACCAGAAGAAAAGAGATTTACATATGAAATTAATGTTGAACAAGGTGAAGAATATGATACATACTTTGTTACAGGTTCATTTGTAGATAGATTACTAGCTTCTGTTAATATACATGATGCAGATTCATTAAGATACTTCCATAAAGTTCTTAACAATAAGGGTGTATTTAATGAATTAAGAGAAATGGGAATTAAAGATGGAGATATGGTTAGCTTAAATGACTTTGAATTTGAGTATATCTTATAGGAGGTAAAGTATGATAACGAGTAAACAAAGAGCATATTTAAGAGGGTTAGCAAATACTATGCAACCAATATTCCAAATTGGAAAAGGTGGAATAGAAGAAGCTTTCTTAAAGCAACTTGAAGAAGCATTAGAAAAAAGAGAATTAATAAAGATAAAGGTTTTAGAAAACAGTGGATTAGATGCAAGAGAAGCATCAAATGAAATATGCGAAGCAATAGGGTGTGAAGGAGTTCAAGCTATTGGAAGCAAAATAGTATTATTTAAGCAATCAAAGAAAAAACCAACAATAGAATTACCTGTAGCAGGAAAGAAGTAAGACTATGAAGAAGTATGGTATAATGGGAGGTACTTTTAATCCTATTCATTTAGCACATTTATATATTGCTTATGAAGCAAAAGAACAATTAAATTTAGATAAAGTTATATTTATGCCAGCTGGAAATCCTCCTCATAAAAAAGATGAAATAATTGATGCAAAATTTAGATATAATATGGTAAAAAAAGCTATAGAAGATTATGAAGGATTTCAAATAAATTCTTATGAAATAGAGAAGAACGGATATAGTTATACTTATGAAACTTTAAATGCAATTAAAGAAGATGATATTAAGTTATATTTTATAGCTGGAGCTGATTCTTTAATGGATATTGAAAAGTGGAAAAATACTAAAGACGTATTAAATAATTGTACCTTTGTAGTATTTAACAGAGGAGAATTTAATAGAGAAACATTAAAAGGTCAAAAGAAATATCTTGAAGATAAGTATCAAGCAGAAATAGTACTGCTTGATATTATGTCTATAGATATTTCTTCAACTATAATAAGAAAAAGAATCATGGAGGGTAAGAGGGTAGACTTCTTCCTTCCTAATAAGGTTTTACAATATATAAATGATAATAATCTTTATAGGGGGACTAATTAATGAAAAATATTGAATTCATGAAAAAATATTTAGAAGAAAATCTTGTAAAGGGAAGATATCTACATACTTTAGGTGTAGCTGAAACAGCTAAAAAATTAGCTAAAATATATGGAGTAGATATTAAAAAAGCTGAAATAGCAGCTTTAGCTCATGATATAGCGAAAAATTTATCTATGCAAGAATTGTTAGAAGTTATAGAGGAAAATAATATAGCATTAAGTTTTGATGAGAAAAATACAAGAGAATTATGGCATTCTATAATAGGTCCTATAATAGCTAGAGAGCGTTTTGAAATAGAAGATGAAGAAATATTAAGTGCTATAAGATGGCATACTACCGGAAAAGAAAATATGTCAAATCTTGATAAAATAATATATTTAGCAGATATGATTGAGCCATCAAGAGATTTTTTAGGCGTAGAAGAACTAAGAAATGATAGTAAAGATGACTTAGACAAAGCTGTGCTAAATGCTTTAACTCATTCAATAGAATATTTACTTAAAAAGGGTTGTTTAATTGATATTAATACAGTTAAGGCAAGAAATTATTTATTGTATAATAATTATAAATAGATATATAAAATTATTTGAGGGGTAATTGGTATGGCTACACATAAAGATGATAAAAAAAGTGATGATATAACTAAAAACAAGAGGCCTAATGATTATGTGATTAGTAAGGCCGATCGTGAACAAATGGAAAAAAGAAAAGAAGCCAGAAGAAAAGCAAAGAAAAAAGCTCAACAAAAAAGGGCTAGAGCTTCATTTGTAATATTAATTTTATTGCTTATAACTTTTGCAACTATATATGTTTTATCATTTATTTTTGGATTAAAGACAAATAATCTTAAAGAAGGAGTAGCTCCAGCTGAAAATGAATCATTAAACATATTAGTGGTAGGTATGGATATAGGAGATGTAGATCAGGAAGGAAACATTGGAATTAGAAGAACAGATACAATCATGGTTTTAAATTACAATCCAATTACTGATGAAGTTAATATAGTTTCTATACCAAGAGATACTCTTATAGAAGTTGAAGATGCTTATGATTCTGACGGAAATTATATTCCATATTGGAAGATAAATGCTGCTTATGCCTTAGGTGGTGAAGATGAGCTTATTATGCATGTTGAAGATTTATTAGAAGTAAATATAAATTATATTATTGAAATAGACTATGAGGCTTTTAGAAGTATAATAGATGCCATTGGCGGAGTAAAAATGTATATAGATAGAGAAATGGATTATGATGATGATGCGCAAGACCTTCATATTCATTTTACAAAAGGTAAAACAATTCTTCTTGATGGTCAAAAAGCTGAAGAGTTTATTAGATGGAGAAAAAATAATGATGGTAGTGGATTTATTGATGGAGATTTAGGAAGAATATCAAATCAGCAAAAATTCATGAAGGCTTTATTTAAGAAAATTATAAATCCTATCACTTTATTTAATGTTCCAGATATGATGAATGCTATAAAATCTAACGTAGTAACTAATATGAATGGTAGCCAAATAGTTAACTATGCCTTAAAGATTGCAAAAAATTCTGGAATAAACATGCATACACTGAAAGGTTATGATGAAGAAATATATGATCAATCATTTTTAGTTGTTGAAAAAAGATTAAATTTAGATATATTAAAAACAATTAAATCTGGTGTATCAATGTCATCTGTAGATAGAACAATATATGATATTTTAGTTTTAAATGGTACTAATATTAATGGATTAGCAGGAGGTTTTAGAAGTGACCTTCAGAAACTAGGATATGAAAATATTACCATAGATAATGCAACTAGCACTAAAAAATCTATTATACTATACAAAGATAGTGAGCTTAGGGATATATTAAAGAGTGATACAGGTATAACAAAGACAAGTAAAGATATGAGTGATTACCCTAAATATGATGCAGTTATAATTTTAGGTGAAGACTATAATTAATTTATATTATTATGGAGGAAGTAAATGAGCACTTTACAAGAAAAAGTAGATAAGAGTTTTGAAGGAAGAAAGATAAGAGAATTTTTAAAGGAAAAAATGGGATTATCATCAAGACTTATAAAAGGTGCATCAATTGATAAGAGGATATTAGTAAATAATAACCCTGTTAAGATGAACTATGTATTAAAAGAAAGTGATGATATTGTGATAAATCTAGCAAAAAAAGAAAGTCAAAATATTACTCCAGAAAAAATAGATCTTGATATAGTATATGAAGATAAAGATATCATAGTTATAAATAAAGCACCTAATATGGTGGTACATCCAACTAAAAGATACCAAAGTGGAACACTTGCTAATGGATTACTATATTATTTTAAAGAAAGCAATCAGGATTGCATAGTAAGATTGGTAAGTAGATTGGATATGGATACATCAGGACTTATAATAGTAGCAAAAAACCAGTATGCTCATAGTGAACTATCTAATCAAATGCAAAATAATAATGTAGAAAAACGATATTTAGCTTTAGTACATGGTCATTTTAAAGATAAAGAAGGAACAATAGACCTTCCTATATATAGACCAGAAATTGAAGGTGTTATGGCAAGGGTTATAGATGAAAGAGGTCAAAGAAGTATAACTCATTATAAGGTAATAGAAAGCTATAAAGATGCTGAACTTGTTGAGTGCCTTTTAGAAACTGGTAGGACACATCAAATTAGAGTTCATATGAAAGCAATGGGTCATCCTATTTATGGTGATGTTTTATATGGTGAAACAGATGATAGTGATTTAATTAGTAGGCAAGCATTACATGCTTATAAATTAAAATTTCAATCACCAAGAACAAAAGAGGAATTATCATTGACAGCAAATATTCCAGAAGATATAAAAAAATTAATAGCTAGATTATAATTAGAACTGCTTTCTGTCTATTTGACATGAAGCAGTTCTAATTATTATTTCTTATTATATTAAAATCTATGTTTTACTCTAATCTTTTTTCTAAGCTTGTTATAATGCATTTTTCTTCTTATATTAAAGTAAATTATTATAAGTATAATAAATAATGCAATAATAAAAATTTTATTTGAAGATGTACTATTTACTGCTTCTTCTATTTTTTCAGAAGTAGTATAAGCTCTTGAACCTCCACTTACCAAATTAAGATTGGTATATGTAGTTCCATTTACTAAAAGAGATGCATTTTCAAATAGTATGTCCCCTTTATTGATAGTTTGAGTAGAGTAATCTTTATTTTCGTAATCAACAGTTATTGAAGGATCTAAATTGTCAGTAGATAAGAAAGTGTAATATATATCTCTATCACTTGTTAACGGAATAGTAATATCATCAACAATTACATAATTATCTAAAGTATCTCCAACAGAAACTATTTTTTTTGTAATAAAATTTTGAAATCCCCAATCAAATAAAGGACCAACACTTGCATATTGTTCAGCCTTATTATCTGCATTTAAAAAGGCAGCAATTAAATATTGAGAATCTTTATTTGCAGCTGTTACATAAGTATGATTTGCCTCATCAGTCCAACCAGTTTTTCCAGTAAATATATTATCGTAAACATAATCAGGGTAGTTATAATTTGCATAGCTTGAATAAGGTGCGCAATTATTACCGTTTATTGCCCAACGTTCACTACCATCTGAATAAGGATGATTTTCATAATAATATTCATCTATTTGTGATATTCTAACAAAATCAGTATATTCAGCTGCACATTTTAATATTAAAGCTAAATCGTGAGCAGTAGTAAGATGTCCTTCTTCATGTAATCCACTTGGATTCTTAAATGTAGTATTTAAAGCACCAATTTCATGTGCCTTTTTTGTCATCATTTGAGCAAAATTTTCTATTGAACCACCTACATACTCAGCAAGTGCTTCAGCAGCATCATTAGCTGAAGGTAATAAAAGTCCAATAAGTAATTCTTCAACAGTGTAAACTTCATCCTTTTGAAGTCCCATAGAGCTTCCATCTGCATAAGGAGGATTTTCTCCAATGGTAACTTTATCTGTAAGAGAGCAATTTTCTAAAGTAATTATTGCTGTCATTACTTTAGTTGTAGATGCTGGTTCAAATTGAACATCTGAATTTTTTTCATAGAGAACATTCCCAGTATATCCATCAATTAAGCACACACCTTGTGCATTTAATTGCGGTACTTCACTAACATAAGCATTAGTATGTATAATACCTATATTTGAAATTAAAATAGTGAAAATAAAAAGTGAAGCAATTATTTTTTTTGTATATTTCCCCATAATTATCTCCCATATATATTTTTATTTAGTTTTATTTTAGCAAAAATTATAGATAAATTCCATTAATATGTACGAAAATTACTGGAAATATAGATTAAACTTAAGGGTTTATGTTAATAATCATATATTATGGGAAAGGTTGATTAGTAATGGCTGACTTAAAAAATAAAAAGATTATTGGTTTAACTATAATTATCATTATTATATTTATTACTTCAATATGTTTATATAAGAAAAATAGCAATAATGCTTTTAAAGAAGAATATATGACTGAAATATTTACAGAAGAAAGCAATGAAAATGAAGAATATATTGAATCAAATGAAGAAAGTAATGATAGTAGTGATGATAGGATTGTAGAAAAAAATAAAATAGTAGTTGAAATAAAAGGAGAAGTTGCAAGACCAGATGTTTATGAATTAGAAGAGGGAAGTATTATTAAGGACTTAATTGATATGGCCGGCGGAATCACGCAAGAAGCAGATTTAAGCTCAATAAATAGAGCAGAGGAGCTAGTAAATCATGAATTAATTATTATAGGTAATATTAATAATGATATAGAAAGTAGTGTAGTTCAAAATAATATTACATCTAGTAGCAATAATACGCAAAGTAACACATTAATAAATATAAATACAGCAAATATAGAAGAACTTAAAAAAATAACTGGAATTGGTGATACAAAAGCTCAAAATATAATTGATTATAGAGAATCAAATGGAACATTTAAGTCTTTAGATGAATTAAAAAATGTTGATGGAATAGGTGATAAAACATTTGAAAAGATAAAAGATGAAATTACCTTATCTCATTAAATTAAAGATTACTGCTAAAACTTTAAAATATTGGCTTAAAGTGTTATAATAAACAAGATTTAAGAAAGCATAAAAAAGTTTTTTATGCTGGAAGAAGAGGTAATTTATGAACAAAAAAAGAATTTCAATTATATTAAGCGGATTATTAATGATGACTATGGTATCATGCACAAATAAAGATACAACAGATGATTTATTAGGTAATAGCGAAATTAAAATTATGGAAGATTCAACAACTCAAGGTAAATGGTTAGATGATTACTCTAGAGATGAAGTCAAAGAATTACACGAAGAAATATTAGAGAAAATAGAAAATGCATGTGTTATATATGAATTACAAGATGAATATAGTTTACATGAAGAAGTTAAAGATGAAAATGGTACAACTGTAAATAGAAATGGACTATATTTAGAAATACCAAAGCCAGAAAGTAACAGAGTAGAAAGTATGACATACGAATTAGTTCAATATGGAACTGATTTATCTTCTGGACAACTAACATTAAAGATTGGTTTTAATCTTGATAAAAAAGCAATAAAAGAAGAAGGAAAATTTGAATTTGAAATGACAGCAATGTCTACTTTCTCAGAAGCATTTACTGGAGATGATGATAGAGACTATTCAAAATTAAATAAAGAAATATATGATATAATAAGCAATAAATCAGGAATAAGTAAAATTGAAAATACAATTGATGGATTATCAGAAACAATAACAATTACAGATAATTATTTACTTTATACACTAGAAAGTAAAGAGTATAGTTTTAAATAAAAAATTGAGGTGAAAAAGCTATGAGATTTTTTAAAAACATTTTAAGTGGAATTGTTGACCAAATAGTAGCAATAATTATTAGCTTATTATTATATTTAATAGTTTCATTAGTATTTAAACTTATAGGATATAAAATAGTTATGAAGGAGGAAATGTTTCTTATTGTATTTATTATAACTAATGTGTTATATTATCCTTTAGTACAAGAATTTTTGAATGGCAAAACATTAGGAAAAAAACTTGTAATAAGATAATACGATTATGATAAATAAGTATAAATAGGAGTGGACTATGAAAAGAGGAAGCCAAGTTACAGTAAAAATTGAAAAGACAGAATTCCCTTCAGTTGGGATAAGTGAAATTGAAGGTAAAAAATTATATATTAAAGGGGCTTTCCCAGGTCAGACTATAAAAGGAACTGTAAAGAAAAAAAGAGATACATATGCAGATGTAAAACTTGTAGAAGTTTTAGAAAGAGCACCATATGAAATAGATGCACCATGTCCTCATTTTGGTGTTTGTGGAGGATGTAGCTCTCAAAACTTAACTTATGAAAAGCAATTAGAGTTATTAAGTGATGAAGTATGTGAGCTATTTGAAGGTAAGGATCTTCCAATGGGAATGTATCTTGGAGTTAAAGGTAGCGAAAATACTTGGGAATATAGAAATAAGATGGAATTCACTTTTGGTGATTTAGAAAAAGGTGGAGAGCTTACTTTAGGTATGCACATGAAAGGAAAATCTTTTGGTGTACTTACAGTTGATAAGTGTATGATAGTAGATGAAGACTTTAGAAAAGTTCTTACACTTACAGTAGATTACTTTAGAAAGCAAAATCTTCCTTACTATAGAGTAATGAAAAGAGAAGGATATTTAAGACATCTTGTAGTTAGAAAAGCTTCTAATACAGGTGAGCTTATGGTAAGCCTTGTTACAACTACTCAAATAGATTTTGATTTAACTGAATATACTGAATTACTAAAATCACAAGATTACAAAGGTGAGTTAGTATCAGTATTACATACTGAAAATAATTCATTCTCAGATGCAGTAGTACCTGAAAAAGTTAATACTTTATATGGTAGAGATTATATAATGGAAGAATTATTAGGTCTTAAATTTAAGATATCACCATTCTCATTCTTCCAAACTAATTCTAAAGGAGCAGAATCTCTTTATAGTATAGTAAGAGATTTTATGGGAAATGGAGATAACAAAGTTGTATTTGACCTTTATTGTGGAACAGGAACAATAGGGCAAATAGCGGCACCTAATGCTAAAAAAGTTATAGGTCTTGAACTTATTGAAGAAGCTGTGGAAGCAGCAAAAGAAAATGCTAAGCTAAATGGCTTAAATAATTGTGAATTTATAGCTGGTGATGTAGCTGAAACTATCAAAAAAGTTAAAGTTAAACCAGATATAATAATATTAGATCCACCAAGAAGTGGTGTATCACCAAAAGCATTAGACTACGTAATTAAATTTAATGCTAAAGAAATAATATATGTTTCATGTAATCCAAAAACAATGGTAGATAATTTAGAAACATTATTAGCTGCAGGTTACAAAGTAGAAAAGAGTACAGTTAAGGATATGTTCCCTAACACACCTCATGCTGAGACAGTTGTTAAATTAATAAAAAAATAATAAATAATTAAGGAACTGCAAGATTATCTTACGGTTCCTTAATTTATTTTAGTAGTAATTAGAATATTTATATATCTAATGCCATATCACCTTGTTTTATCCATTCTTTTCTTCTCATAAATTCAGAAATAAGTAAGGTTATTAATGCAGGTAAAATAAAGTGCATTAAGGCTATTTGTAATATTACTACTTTACTAGAAGATGAAGTAATCATAGTTTGATAGGCCATAATTTGTCCAACAAATCCAGCAGAACCCATACCAGAACCAGTAGCATTATTAGTCATTTTAAATACAACAGAAGAAACAGGACCTAAAATAGCACTAGATATTATAGCAGGAAGCCAAATTACTGGCTTTTTTACTATGTTAGGAATTTGTAACATAGAAGTACCTATCCCTTGAGCTAAAAGACCACCTAATTTATTTTCTCTATAGCTGGCAACAGCAAATCCAACCATTTGACAGCAACAGCCTATAGTAGCAGCACCAGCAGTTATTCCATTTAAATTTAGAATTACTCCAATAGCAGCAGAACTTATTGGTAATGTAAGAAGTATACCCATTACTATAGAAACAAGTATACCCATAATAAAAGGTTGTTGTTCTGTAGCAAACATTATAATAGTTCCTAAGTAGCTTATAAATTTTGAAATTGAGGGTCCAATTAATAATCCAGCAAAAGATCCACTTAATATAGTTATAAGTGGAGTGATTATTATATCTATTTTTGTTTTTCCACTTATGATATGTCCAATTTCAATAGCAATTAAAGCAGCAATAAATGCTCCAAGAGGTTCTCCTGGTCCAGAAAGTATTATTAAGCCAGCTTCGGTAATTATATCACCAGATAATATTTTAGTAGCAAATCCTCCAATTACACTAGCTACAGCAGCTGATATAGTAACTAATGGGCTTTCTTTAAATTTATAGGCAATACCAACACCAATACCAGCACATGTACAAGAAGCAGCAAGTTTTCCTAAAATGAAAATTATATCTCCTATGTTTCCAGGTAAAAAATTACCTATTTGTTGAAGTACTGTACCAATTATTAAAGTTGAGAATAATCCTAAAGACATTCCACTTAATCCATCAATAAATACGTGGCTTAAAAAATCTTTAATTTTTTTCATAATTTAAATCTCCTCTCATAAATAAAGAAAAACATGAGACTTTATACATGTTTACTTATGAATATGTATGTGTAGTTTATTATTAAATGTAAAAAATTTCAATTTATCTTTTGCTAAATATAATAATATCTATAGAAAGTAGCTCTGTTTACATCTGCAATGTTACATACTTCGC
>JAKSUK010000139.1 GCA_024409095.1 Clostridium sp. | reverse complement strand
AAATAATATAAAAGTTGAAAGATATCATGCAGGATTAAATGACGAAGAACGTAAAGAAGCACAAGAAAGATTTATTTATGACCATGCAGATATTATGGTAGCAACTAATGCTTTTGGAATGGGAATAGATAAACCAGATATAAGATATGTAATACATTATAATATGCCTAAAAGTTTAGAAGGGTACTATCAAGAAATCGGAAGAGCTGGTAGAGATGGCGAGGAAAGTGAATGTATAATGTTATTTTCACCTTCAGATATACAGACGCAAAGATATATTATAGATATTGGTACCTTTAATAGAGTGAGGAAAGAAAGTGAATATACAAAACTTCAAACTATGGTAAATTTAATATATACACAAGAGTGTTATAGAAAATATATTCTTAATTATTTTGGAGAGCAGTATGAAGGTAATTGTAATAAGTGTAGCAATTGCAATACTGAACAAAATAAAGAAGATAAGACGATAGATGCTCAAAAAGTTATTTCATGTGTATATAGAATGAAAAAAGGCTATGGTATTGGAGTACTTGTAGATGTCTTACGTGGTTCAAAAAATAAAAAGATATTGGATTTAAAATTAAATGAATTAAGCACTTATGGTATAATGAAGGAATATTCAAAAGACAACCTTACAGAGTTTATAAATACATTAATTGCTTTAGGTTATTTAAATTATGGTGGAGAATATCCTATAGTAAGCTTAAATAATAATTCTATTGAAATAGTAAAAGGTAAAAGGACTGTATGGATAAGAGAGCATAAAATAAATAAAGCAAGTTTTATGATTGATAATGAATTATTTGAAATATTAAGAGTACTAAGACATGACATTGCAGTTGATGAAAAAATACCACCATATATGGTATTTGGAGATAGCACGCTAAAAGAATTTAGTTCTAGAATGCCTATAAATAAGGAGCAAATGTTAGAAGTTAATGGTGTAGGTGAAATAAAATTCTGTAAGTACGGAAATAAATTTATTGAAAAAATATTAGAATATATAAATGATAATAATATAAATCATATATGGGCAACAAAATCTAATGAAAATGAATTAGTAGATGAAAAGAAAAATATTAAAGAAAAATCACATATACACTCAGTAGAACTATTAAAAACATACGGTAGCTTAAGTAGGGTTGCAGAAGAAAGGAATTTGGCTCTTACAACAATAATTTCTCATGTTGAAAAATATATAAGTGAAGGGAATATTATAAATTTTAAAATAGAATTTAATGAAATATTTAATGAAGAGGATGAAAATATAGTAAAGGAAGCTATTAAGAATGTTGGATTTAATAAGCTTAAGGCAATAAAAGAAGCAGTTCCAAGCAATATAAGTTATGATGTTATAAAAGGAGTTGTACTTAAAAAGATAATTGAAGAGTCAATTTTATAATTTTTAAAATACTTGTTGACATATTATTATAAATTATGATAAAATAAATTTTGTCCAAGGGGTATGGCTCAACGGTAGAGTAGTGGTCTCCAAAACCATTGGTTGTGGGTTCAAATCCTACTGCCCCTGCCAAAAAAAGTTAGTATTTATACTAACTTTTTTTTATAGATTAATGAATAAAATCACTGTGCCTTGTGCCTGTGAATGTAAATATTTTAAGGGAGTAGGTTCAATACCTAACTCCCTTAACTTTTTTGAATAATTAGGTGTGTTGACTAATAATCTTGGCATTTAAATGTTGAAGAGTTAAAAGAGGATATGAGGTAATCAATGATAGTAGAAAAGGTATTAAATAATAATGTTGTTGTATCTATAGAACCAAAGACAAGGAAAGAAGTAATTCTAATGGGTCAGGGAATAGCCTTTGGTAAAAAAATAGGTCAAGAAGTTGATGAAAGCAAAATTGAAAAAACATTTATAGTAGAAGATAAAACTTTAGGTGATAAGATAAAAAAACTTATCAATGAAATACCAGAAGGTGTATTTGAACTAGTTGATGAAATAATTTCTTATGCATCAAAAGAGTTAGATACTGAATTAGACAAGCAAATATATATTTCATTATCAGATCATATATCATTTGCTATAAAAAGATTTAAAAATAATATAAATATAAAAAATGATTTGCTTAATGAAATTAGAAGAATATATAAAAAAGAATTTAAAGTAGCATTATGGGCTGTTGAGTATTTAAGTGAGCAATTAGAAGTAAAATTTCCAGAAGATGAAGCAGGATTTATAGCACTACATTTTGTTAATGCAACATATAGTGAAACTACTACTGAATCAATTACTTCTACTAATATAATAAAAGATATATTACAAATTATAAGATTAAACTATAAATTAGAATTTAATGAAGACGATTTAAATTATGATAGATTGCTTACTCATTTGAAGTATTTTACTAAGAGAATTATTAATAATAATAAAAAATGTAATACTAGTGATGAAAGCTTTGCAAAAATTATTGAAAATAGTTATTCCGAAGCTTATAAGTGTTCATTGAAGATAAAAAAATATATAGAAAATAATTATAATTATCAAGTTAATAAAGATGAAATAATATATTTAACAATACATATTCATAGAGTTGTATTAGCTGCAAGAGATAATTAGAAAATAAGGAGCTACATTTAAATAGCTCCTTATTATTGTTTAATCCAATCAGAAAAGTTAACAGTATAATTGTTAGCTTTATTTTCTTTAACATAATTATAAAATGAGTTTAGAAAATAAGCTCTATCTATATCATCAGTTAAGATAATTCCACCCATATTATATTGATAACATAAAATTTGGTCTAAGGATAAGTTATCAATATCACTCATAATTTGATATAGCACCATAAAAGTGGTGGTTCTTCCTCGACCATCATGACAATGAAAATGAATATGTTGATTTTCAGGTTTATTTTTTATAAAGTTTATAAAATTATCTATTACTATAGGAGATGGAATTCCACCATCTTTAACAGCAAAACGTTCATATTTTAATCCTTCTTTACTAACTACATTATTTTCATTAGAAACAAAATCAACAGTAATTTCTTTTAAAAATTTACCAAGTTTATCATATATGTTTATTTTAGAATTTAATTTAATAGAATTTAATAATTTATCTTCAGCAGAAATAGTTTCTTCTGTAGTAAAACCATTATTTAAATATTTACCAGTTTTATAAAAGCTGATAGCCAAATCATTAATAAATCCGTGAGATTCTTGTCTTAAATCTACTATACATATATCAGGTTTATTAATTGAGTTTTTAATATTTTCTATTTGAGAAGGTGTAAATTGTGCACTACCAGAAATATTCAAGTTAGTAAGCTCTCTAAATCGTTCTGGAAGACCAGTAGTTAAATGCGAATCATTTACAATTAAAATTTTATTTTCTTTATTAGATAATAATGGGAATGCAGATGAAAATTGAAAAACAAGTAAGATATATAGAAAAATACATATAAATTTTTTCATAATATTCCTCCTAATTTTGTTTATAAGCATTATTATTTTTTGTTATCAAAAAAAAATTATTCCTTATAATTTTTATATGAATAATATAAAAATGTCTGGGCAATATAATAGTGTAAACAGGAGATAACAATAAAATTCGCAAAGAAGGATTTTATTTTTGACTTTTGTTTATATAGACCGGTAGCCAAAGGAGGAATCTGTAATGTCAAATAAAGCATTAGTTCCAGAAGCAAAACAAGGTTTAAATGCATTCAAGAACGAAGTAGCAATGGAGTTAGGAGTACCATTTAAAGAATATAATGGAGATTTAACTTCAAGACAATGTGGTTCCGTTGGTGGTGAAATGGTTAAAAGAATGGTAGAACAATATGAAAGTGGGCTAACATAAGCCACAACGGTATGAAATCTACAGAGAGGGTCAATACCTTGAAAGGATGGAGACTGAAATGGATGAACCACCAAAAAATTGATTTATCATTACAAAAGAGAAGATGCAGAAATGCATCTTCTTCTTTTTATAAATTAATTTATAGATACTGATTATATAGTTTTAGTAGGTAAAATTGCAGAGTATGATATATATGATGTATTATTTATA
>JAKSUK010000138.1 GCA_024409095.1 Clostridium sp. | reverse complement strand
TTATACTTTTGAGCTGTAAAATCCTCTACACCATCTTTGAAATTTGTATGGACATTAAGTCCATTAATGGTTACATCTCCAGCACTCTTTTCATTGTACATTTTAATGTTTCCATCAATTCTACTTGATATCTTATATCAAGATGTGAAATAGGCTCATCTAAGATTAAATACTTAGTATCTTGTGCTATAGCTCTAGCTACTAATACTCTTTGTGATTCACCACCACTTAAATTAGCAAACATCTTATCTTTTAAATAAACACAATTTGTAATTTCCATAGCATGTTGGATAATTCTCTTATCTTCCATTGTTAAATCTTGAAATCTTTTTAAATATGGAGTTCTTCCCATAGCAATAATATCATATACAGAAAAATTCACATCCATATTAACATTTTGAGGTACAAATGAAATATTGACTGCAAGCTCTTTTCTTGAATATTTATTTATATTTTTTTCATTTAAAGAAATGTTTCCTTCTTTCACTTCTAAGAATCTAAGTATATGTTTTATTAAAGAAGTCTTTCCAGATCCATTAGGTCCTAATATACCGTAAAAACCACCTTGTTTGAAATCACTAGATATATTATTTAAAATATATTTTTCTTCATTACTTGGCTGCCAACTTAACTTGCTAATTGATAAAATATTTTCATTCATCTTATTCACCTCAAAACTTACCATTTTTCGAATTTCGATAAAGTAAATATATAAAATATGGAGCTCCAAATATAGCTGTTATTACACCTACTGGTATTTCTGTAGGAGCTGCTATTGTTCTGGCAATAGTATCACATATTACCATAAATGCTGCACCACTAAAATATGAAACTGGTAAAAGTAATCTATGGTCTGAACCTACTAACAATCTCATACAATGTGGAATAATAAGTCCTACAAAGCCAATTGTTCCACTTATTGATACTCCTGCTGCTACTAATATAGAACAAATAATAATCAGTATATTTTTTAATTTCACAGTATCTATTCCTAAACTTGCTGCTACATCATCACCTGTAAGAATTACATTTAAATCCCTACTGAATACAAATAAGATTACTACAGATATTATTGATACTACAAACATAAATAACACCTTACTCCAATTAGCTGAAGAAAAGCTGCCAAGACTCCACAAATAAACCTTTTCTAACTTTTCTCTATTATAAATCATAAGTAATGATATTACAGAGCTTAACATTGTTCCTATAGCTGTTCCAGTTAATATAAGATTTGTAGTTATTATTTTTTCTCCTAATCCACCAATCTTATATACTAATATTACAGTTACAATTGCTCCACTAAAAGCAAACATACTTATAATACCCATTCCTAGATAATTAATACTAAGTCCTGATAATATTGCAATTGTTGCCCCTAATGATGCTCCTGATGAAATACCTAATATATGAGGATCTGCTAAAGAATTTCTAAATATTGCTTGAAAGGTGCAACCTACCACTGCAAGCTCTCCTCCAACAAGAGAAGCCTGCAAAACTCTTGGTAAGCGCACCTTCCAAATAATAATCTCATATACTTCTTTTATATCTGTGGTATTAACCATTCTATTTATCAATGGAATTCTATTAATCACAAGCTTTAAGCTATCTAGTAAATTGATTGATGCAGAACCCATAGATGTTGATATTAATATGCATAGGAATAAAAAAACACATAGTAAGCTAATATAAAAATATTTTTTTGCTTTCTTTGCTTCCAAAATATCTCCTCCTATTGTTCAAATGCTTCTGGATGGAATATCCTTGCTAAAGTCATTATTCCTTCTGCATTTCTATAACCTTGACGCTCTATTAGATTATTATCTATCTCATAGACATTGCCCTCTTTAACAGCTGTTAATTCTTTATAGCCTTCAGCTGTCTCAAATCCTTCCTTATCACCATTTCTTACAATTATTATTTCTGGATCTTTCTCTAAAAGTGATTCTAAATTGTATGACCAGCTATCTTGTACTTGAATTATATTGTCTCCACCAGACATTTTAATTAATTCTCCAATAAATGTATTTTCTGGTGCAGAAAAATCACCATACTCTCCATATCCTACAACATAATAAACTGTTGGTTGTTCTAAGCCTTTAATACTATCAGTAACATCTTTAATTTTATCTTTCATTTCTGATACTATTTTTGTTGCTTTATCCTGCTTATTTAATGCTGTTCCTAATGTCCTTATCATATCATATACGCCATCTACATTATATTCTTCATATAAACTTATAACATTAATACCTACTGCTTCAAGTTTAGTAGCATTTTCCTTATCAAAGTGAGTTGACGTAATAACTAAATCTGGTTCTAAACTGATTATTTTTTCAATATTAGGTGTGCTTAATGTTCCAATTGAATCAATAGTTGATACTTCCTCTGGATAATCACAGTAATCAGTTCTACCTACTAATTTATCTTCTGCTCCAAGCTTATATACCATTTCAGTTATGTTTGGTGCAACTGATATAATCTTTTTTGGCTCTTTCTTTAAAATTACTTCATTATCAAAAGAATCTGTTATAGTTACTGGATATAATACCTCTCCACTTTTATATGATTTATTTGTAGTATTATCTTTTATATCTGAATTATTTTCACAACCTATTAATCCAAAAATAAGTAAAATAAATAAGAATAGTACTACAAATGATCTAAATAATTTATTCATCATCTTAATTTCTCTAATGTTTACTTTTTCTTCTTACTTCCCTAGATTTTTTTATTGATAATTTCTTTGATGGACATTGTTTTTTTACATATTTAAGATATTTTTCAATTTTATAATCACATTTAAGCTTTTCCAAAGTATTAAGTCTCATTGCAAGTTCTTTATTAGTATATAAGGCATGAATTTGTTTATGGCAATCTTCGCATAACAATGCTGTTTCTTTATCTCTTCCACCCTTTTCTCTTGGAATTAAATGATGTTCTGTAAGTTTAGGAACTCCACATCTTTTACATAATTCACAAATAAGTTCACTCATTTTTATCTCCATATTCCAAATATTATATTTACCTTATTATTTTTAACATTTTTATATAATATATTTATCAATTAATTTATTTTTTAACTTTATTTACCCAGGCGTGATTTTATCTAATATCTTCTTAAAATAATTATAAGTTTTATATAATCTAGGGTTAGTTTCTTGTTCTTCTTCTTTTTGAATGAATTTTGCTATTTCAATTATAGGCATAATCTTGTTCATTGTGTCATTATATCCTTCGTTTATTCTTATTCTTTTAGGTTCTGCATCTAAATTTAAAGTTCCATTTAAAGTATTTTCAACAAGCCTTTCTGGAGAAATTACTATTAATTTTGCTTCTGGATAAAGGTTTCTATCTATTGTTGCATCCTTTGAAAGCAGTACAACAATTATTATGTTACATCCTTCATCATAAACTGGCTTGATAGGCGTATTATCTACCATGCCACCATCTATATACTTATTTCCTAATACTTCTGTGCTATCATAAATCAATGGAAGTGATGCTGAAGCCAATATCATCTTTTTAGCTTCCTCTTCATCATAATCATTTATCCTAAAATACTTAATGGAACACTCTGGAATCTTAGTACATGCGGCATAGCATATTTTATTATTTTCTTTAACCTTTCTACAATCAATATACTTATTTAATATTTCAACAGCACCTTCATTACTTATTGCACCATAATTTAACTTATCACTTAAGAATCGCATTGCTAATTGAGGTTTTTTGCCTCCTAAATATAATCCTATTCCTCTTTTTATTAATTCCTTCTTACTTATTGGTACTAGTTTATCCATAGTAACTTCATTCCATAAATTTTCTGCTTTTTCTAAGTCGTCCATTGCAAATAAAACTGCATTAAAAGCCCCAATAGATGTTCCTGAAAAAACTGAAATATACTTATTTAATTTAAGCTCCTTTAGTGCTTTCCATACGCCAAGTTCATATGCACCTTTTCCGCCTCCACCTGATAAAACTAACCCTATCTTCATTTTTTCACCTACTATTTCAAATCTACTTACTTTTCATATATTTTAATTATACTTT
>JAKSUK010000137.1 GCA_024409095.1 Clostridium sp. | reverse complement strand
TTTAAGAAATATTTCAATAAGTGCATGTATAGATATATTAGTTGTAGCTTTTATTTTTTATAAAGGTTATTTTTTAATAAAAGAAACAAGAGCTGAACAATTATTAAAAGGTATTGTATTGATTATGTTACTAATACCAATAAGTTATTTATTTAATCTATCAATGTTATATTACATATTAAGCAAGACATTAACTATAGGAGTTTTATCAGTAGTAATTATTTTTCAACCTGAAATCAGAAGGGCGTTGGAACATTTAGGAAGAAGCGCCTTTGAAGATAATCATGGTTTTGAAGATGAAGAACAGAGAAATAAAAATGTAAATGAAATAGTTGAAGCAGTTATAAATCTTGCAGAAACTAAAACAGGAGCATTGATTGCTATTGAACAAGGAACAGGACTTGGAGAATTAATAGCATCAGGTACAGAGATAGATTCAAAAATATCAGCAAATCTTATTGAAAATATATTTGTTATTAATACACCATTACATGATGGAGCAACAATAATAGGTAAAGGAAGAGTATTAGCATCAGGATGTGTATTACCACTAACTAATCAAGATATAAATAAAAAGCTTGGTACAAGACATAGAGCTGCTATAGGGTTGTCTGAAATATCTGATGCATTAGTAATAGTGGTATCAGAAGAAACAGGAATAATTTCATTAGCCATTAATGGAAGGCTTACAAGAAATTATGATAGAGATAGATTAAAAATTATATTATTAAAAATAATGGAAGAAAGAGAAAATAAGAGAGTTAAAACTGCAAGTAAGAAGGTGAAGGGATGGATAGCTGGCAAACTAAGCAAAAAATAATAGTTCAAATTATATCGCTTTTTACATCTATTGGGTTATGGTTATATGTAACTAATACTGAAAATCCAATAAGGACTGTAGAAGTGAACAAAGTTCCAGTACAGCTTTTAAATGCTAATGATTTGTCAGATCAGGGAATGGCATTAGTGCCAAGTCAGAATATTTATGTAGATTTAAAGGTTGAAGGTTATAGTCAAGATGTATATAAATTAAATAAAGATGATTTTTCTATTAAGATAGATTTAGCTGAATATGCTTTAAAGATAGGAAATAATTTAATTCCTATAACTATAGTAGATACTCCATCAAATGTTACTGTAAAAAATACATCTAATTTAGTGGCAACAGTTAAGATTGAAGAAATTATAGAAAAGGATTTTAGAGTTGAATCAAGAATAGATGTAGCTGCTAAAGTAAATTATTATGTTGCAGAGCCTGAAATAGAAACAGAAACAGTAACTGTAACTGGACCAAATTCATTAGTAAGTCAAGTTAATGAACTTGTACTATTAGGTCAAGAAGATAATGTATCAGAAGATATAGTTAAAAATTACGAAGTTATACCTATAGATAATAACGGAAAGAAGGTAGAAGGTGTAAAACTTTCAACTGAAAAAGTGCGAGTGACTATAAAGGTTAATGCAGGAAAATCTGTACCAATAAAGGTAAGAACTTCAGGTAGTACAAATAAAAATATTAATATAACATCAATTGAATTATCACAAAATTATGTAGAGCTAACAGGCCCACAAAGTATTTTAGATAATATAAATGAGATATATACTGACACTATTGATTTATCAAAAATAGTAAAAAACAGTAATAATGAAGTTGCTTTAATTTTCCCAAGTGATGTTGAAAAAGTGAGTATATCACATATTACAGTAAGTATAAAAGTCGAAGAAGTTAAGGAAGAGGAAAATGAAATAACTGCTGAATTTGAGGTGGAGTACACTACAACTGGTTTAGAAAAGGAATTTAATATGACAGTTTTATCAAATAAAGTAAAGGTTGTATTGAGTGGTATTAAGAGTAAGTTAGATTCCGTAAGTATAGAAAATATAGTAGCTAATATAGATTTATCATCAATAACTGAAGCAGGAGAATATGTAGAAACTCCAAATGTAAGTATTTCTGGAGATATTAAAGATGTTGAAATAGTCAGTGTTGAAAGCATAAAAATAAATATATCTAAAGAAGAACCTAAAATAGAGGACGAAGAAACAACTACTGATGAAGAAAATAATTTAGCTCCATAAAATAATATAGAGACAATGTTCAAGGATGTATTAAAAAATAATAAGGAAAGGAGTATGTCAAAACTAAGGACATTGCAAAACTTAAAAAGTAAATAGAACTTATTAAATATCATATATTGAATAAGGAGTTAAAGTAACTTTTAAAGTTTTATAGAGTTTTGGCAACTGTAATTATATGACGATAAGAGTAAATAATATAGTGCTTGGATTAGATGATGATATAAGTATATTAAAAAAGAAGGTTAGTAAAAAGCTTAAAATATCTATTGATGAGATAAAAA
Source organism: Clostridium sp. (assembly GCA_024409095.1). GTDB lineage: Bacteria > Bacillota > Clostridia > Clostridiales > Clostridiaceae > Clostridium. The sequence goes on along the minus strand of JAKSUK010000137.1, from coordinate 1,732 downwards.
ACTTCAAGATAATAAAGGAAAGCTTAGATGCTAGAAATAAAGATAATATAAGATTTACATATGCAATAGAATTAGAACATAAAAATGAAGAAAAGCTTGTTGAAAGATTACATGATAAAGATGTAAGGATAGATAATACAAAATATGAACCTGATGTTGAGCCAGGAAATGAAAAGCTAAATAATAGACCAGTAGTAGTAGGATTTGGACCAGCAGGTATATTTGCAGCATTAATGCTTGCTGAAAAAGGTTATAAACCATTAGTAATAGAACGTGGAGAAGACGTTGATAAAAGAAGTGAAACTGTAGATAGATTTTGGTCAGAAGGGAAACTAGATTTAGAATCTAATGTACAATTTGGTGAAGGTGGTGCTGGTGCCTTTTCAGATGGAAAGCTTACTACAAGAATAAAAGATAAAAGATGTGACTATGTTTTAGCTGAATTTGTTAAGGGTGGAGCTCCATCAGAAATTGCTTATATAGGAAAGCCTCATGTGGGTACTGATATTTTAAAAGAAGTAGTTAAAAATATAAGAAAGAAAATTATTAAGTTAGGTGGAGAAGTAAGATTTTCTTCTAAGCTTGAATACATAAACAAGGAAAATGGGAAAGTAAAAAGCATAATAGTAAATGGTGAAGAAATTAATTGTGAAGCTGTGATATTAGCATTAGGACATAGTGCAAGAGATACTTATGAAATGCTTTATGAAGCAGGTCTTGAAATGACACAAAAAGCTTTTGCAATTGGGGTAAGAATAGAGCATCCACAAGATCTTATAAATAAGAGCCAGTATGGAAAGTTCCATAATCATCCTAAGTTAAAAGCAGCAGATTATAAACTTACTTACCAATGTAAAGAAAGTAAAAGAGGGGTATATTCATTCTGTATGTGTCCTGGTGGAGTAGTAGTTGCAGCAGCATCAGAAGATGGAAGAGTTGTTACTAATGGAATGAGTTACCATGCAAGAGATTTAGAAAATGCTAATTCAGCATTAGTTGTTCAAGTACATCCAGAAGACTTTGGTAGTGACCATGTTTTAGCAGGAGTAGAATTCCAAAGAAAGTATGAAGAGCTTGCTTATAAGGTTGGTGGAGCTAATTACAATGCACCAGTACAGCTTGTAGGAGATTTCATGAAGGATAGAGCTTCTACTAAAATAGGTTCTGTAACACCAGGATATAAACCAGGGTATAAACTTGTAGATATGAGAGAGTGCTTACCAGATTTCGTTATTGAATCAATTAAAGAAGGTATAGTTAACTTTGATAGAAAAATTAAAGGCTATGGCATGGAGGATGCAGTTCTTACTGGAGTTGAAACAAGAACGTCAGCACCTATAAGAATGCCAAGAAATGAAAATCTTGAAAGTATTTCTATTGAAGGTATTTATCCTTGTGGAGAAGGTGCAGGGTTTGCTGGAGGAATTATTTCAGCAGCTGTAGATGGTATAAAGGTTGCTGAAAATATCATAACAAAATATGCAAAATTAGATAACTAAGAAAAAAAGACAATGAATTAATTATATTGATTTATTGTCTTTTTTGTATTAAAAAAATAGATAAAAATTATCCGAAAATTTAGGAATCTATAATAAAGTTTGATAACTTTGCTGAGGAGTAGTTTATGAAAAAGCTAGTTTATGCCGTTTTAGCAGTAATTATATTTCTTGTGTGCGGTATTTTCTATATAACTAGAGATGAACATGTAAGTAAGACTGTCAAAATTGGTATA
>JAKSUK010000136.1 GCA_024409095.1 Clostridium sp. | reverse complement strand
TTTGGCTACTAACTCATGACTAAAGTCACGAGTGTGCGTAGCCATTCTAATCAAAGTCTAAATTAAATATCTTAGAAAATGAATAGTACATATTTATTTTTTGATAGTAAATTTCTAAATCATCTAAATTTCCTACAAAGCATTGAGGTTTTGTTAGTTCTTTATATTTTAATACAAATAATTCATCTACATAGAACAAAAATGTCTCCATTAAATCATCTCTAGAAATATCAAAAGGAACTCTTATTAATTTCCATTGATCTATTTCTTTTAATTTATACTTTTTAATTCTATCAAGTATTAATAAGTATTCACTTATATCCATTTTTGTATAGTAATTTAAACTTTCTTCTCTATCCTTCCATAATGCTAATTTTTGATTTAATGGTAAGTTCTTAATATTTAATATTGCATCTGATGGCCCTATAACAGCTTTTTCTATAAGCTTATCCTTCATTTCTAGTTTTTCTTTAATAAGCTCTTGTGTACCACCTATTGATGCTACATAACCCACATCATATATGCCCTTTCTTCCTGCTCTTCCTGCAACTTGTTTTACTTCTTGTGATGTAAGCTCTCTAACTTCTTCTCCATCAAATTTAGAAACTGACATAAAAATAATTCTTCTTATTGGTAAATTTACTCCCATTCCAATAGCATCTGTAGTAACTAATACTGTGGTTTCTTTATTTAAAAATTCTGCATATTGCATTTTTCTTACTTCTGGTGGTAAATCTCCATAAATAATACTTGCTTTAATACCTCTTTCTGAATAGCTTTGTGCTATTTCTAAAACTCTTTTCTTAGAAAATACTACAATAGCATCTCCTTCTTTAGTGTCATTATAGCTAAAGTTTTTATATTCAACTTCTAATGGTGTATTTCTTGTATACTCCTTTATTTCATAATCATCATTGCAATCAGATAATATCTTTTCTAGTAATTTTTTAGTATTTAAAGCTCCACATACATGTATTTCTTTACATCTTAAGCCTAATAAAGCTCTACTCCATGCCATTCCTCTTCTATTATCACCAATCATTTGTATCTCATCAATAACAGCTATATCATATTCTTCATTTAAATTTGCTTTTTCAATAGTACATGATACGTGAGTAGAATTTTCATTTATTATTTCTTCCTCACCTGTCATTAAGTCACAACTAACACCTTCATTATTAAGCTTTTCATAATTTTCTAATGCAAGAATTCTAAGAGGAGATAAATATATTCCTTTCTTTGCACTTTTTAAACGCTCAATAGCATTATAAGTCTTTCCAGTATTGGTATCACCTAAATGAATTATAATATTTCTCTTTATTGCTCTTGCTAACTTATATTCATCCTTTGGATTTTTAGGGAAGTTCTTTTCAAATTCTTCACCTACTATTTTAGGAATATGAAGTTTAGTAAGCACTGTCATAAATCCAGAGTTAAGAAATGAATTATAATTTCCAGCTATTACATCATAAAAATCAAATGATGTTTTATTTTTTTTATTATAATCTTCTAAAAGCTTTTTAGATGATTTTTCTAAAGCTTCTTCATACTTCATTACTACTTCTTTATATTCTCTAAAGCCTTGATTTTCCATTTCCTTTAAACCTTTAAGCTTTTTTCTAAGTGCAGTTTCCTGCTCTACTAAAGCTCCTGCCTTAGAATGTTTTATTATATCCTCAATATTAGCTATTTGTCCTTTTAATTTTTTAAACTCTCTTTGAGCAGCATTTTTTTTCATGCATTTAAGCTCCTTTCCAAAAGTATCCTTATAACTTATTTTAACATATTCTTTCATTAAATAATTATACAAAAAGCGCTAAATACATTTTGTACCTAGCACTTTTATATTAATTATTTATAATCAATTACTCTCCTAGTCCGCTTTCATGGAACTTTTTAGTGAATCCACTTAAAAGGTTATTGATTGGTTTCTTTAAGAATATTGAAATAAGTATTGCTACTACTATATAAATTAACATTATAACTATATCCTTCACAAGTACTGACTGAACCACTCCACCTATTGCTTCTCTAGCAAATGAAATAGCATACGTAAATGGTAAATATGGATTTATCACTTGGAAGAACTTAGGTGTAAGCTGTATAGGGAATGTTCCACCTGAACCTGCTACTTGCAAAACAAGTAATATTATAGCTACTACTTTTCCTACATTGCCAAATACCGATACCAGTGAATACACTATAGCCACAAATGTTATACTTGCAAATAAAATTCCTACTACAAACAATGCTGGATTTACGCAATATATTCCTAATAAATATAAATCCCCCAATGCTACTATTAAAGCTTGTGTTATTCCTATTGTAAGGAACAATAACATTTTTCCAAAGTATACTTCCATAGGTTTATATTCTCCATGTGCTTGAACGCTAAACATAGATACCAATAAAGTCATACCTACCCAAAGTGCTAATACTGAATAAAACGGAGTCATTGCACTACCATAATTACCCATAGGGTATAAAGTATTTTCTTCTAATTCCACTGGCATAGTAAGAAAATTAGAACGTTCTTCAACATTATTTTGTATCAATTCTAGTAAATCTTTTAAATCTTGACTATCTTTTAATTCTGCTACCTTATCAGTTATTTCATTTAATACCTTTTCTACTTTTGGAATATTATCTTTTGCATATTGAACGCCTTCAATACCCTTATCACCTAAGGTAGAAACTGTTGTTAGTATTTCTTCAACTTGTGGTAATTTATCCTGTGCTCTTTGTAATATTTCTAATGCACTTTTTGCACTATCATTGGCAGTATTTAATATAGAATTTATATTTCCTAATATCTCTGAATCAAATCTATCATATAAATTACCTGTAATATTGCTCACATCATTTAATACAGTTTTTACATTTTCAAGTTTTGATGTATCTATTAAGTTTCCATTAGCTAGTGAATTTTTTATACTTTCAATTTCATTATATAACTGATTTAAAGTATTTTCAGCTGTTATTAAATTATTAAGCACATCTGATAATGCTCCATTTTGTAAGTGACCATTTATTTTTTCTACTAATACTCTTATAGATGTAAGATAATCTCTAAGTCCACTTACTTTAGTATTTAAGTTTCCTAACAATACATTTGCATTTTCACTACCAGTGTTTATAGCATTAATAACAACATCTACATAAGATGATACTTCATCTGCTAAGTCTCTTACTAAACCTATATCAGTTTTAATGGTTGGCGCTATATTATTTATCTCTGTTTGAGATTTACTGATAAAGTCAATTATATTTGTTGCTAACCCTCTTGTATTGCTTAAAGTATCTGTAATTAAAGGAATATCCTCTTTAAGACTTGTTGCTAAACTCTTTATTTCAGTTACTCCATCATAAGCTATATCCGTTGTTTCATATAAATCCTTAAACTTAGATTGAATCTCCAAAAGCTTATCATACATACTGCTTAACTTAGGTAGCTGTCCTTCAATCTCTATTCCAAAATCTTTTGCTGTTGAAAGAACTATATCGCTTACCGTATTAATAACTGTTTCATTAACATTTTCCTGCACTGCTGTTGCACCTTTACTAGTAATCTTCGGCGCTATTGCATTGATCTTTTCATTAACAGTATAAATAATTTTACCTTTGGTAATATTATTAGTTATTAATGATAATATATCTTGAGAGAACTCCTCTGGAATAGTAAGCATTGCGTAATACCTACCTTCCTCAACGGCTGTTACAGCTTCTTTTTCACTAACAAACTGCCAGCCCATAACATCATTTTCTTTTAACTGTTCTATAATCTGGTCCCCTATATTTTTAGGCTCTCCTCGAAATTCTGCTCCCTTATCATTATTTACTACTCCTATTTTTATTTGGCTAGTTGCTTCCTTTCCATATGGATCCCAACACGCTTTAATATTGAACCATGCATACAAAGAAGGTAATATAGAAAGTGCTATAAATACTATTAATGCTGCATAATTAGTAAAAATTTTCTTCATATCTTCTTTGTAAATTTTTAAAATGTTCTTCACTTTTTTTACTCCTTTATCTAGTCTCGATAGTGTAAAGTTGTTTACACTACGCTTTTTAATTTTTCTTTATATTTCAAGGG
>JAKSUK010000135.1 GCA_024409095.1 Clostridium sp. | reverse complement strand
ACTTATTGTTGGATTTTATCAAATAAACTCTAAAAATATTAATTCAAACTTTAGGTTTCAAAATTGATTACGTAAAACTATCAAGAGTTCTACAAAGTATCATAATTCTAATTTATTCATTAATAAACTTTTTTCCATCATTTCATCTTCATCTAATACTAAAGAATATCCTTCTTTTTCAAATGAAGCAGCATTTAAAATTTGATCTCCTCTACTTACCTTTTTAGATAGAGGAATTAATAATGTAGGCTTTTTAAGTGCTAAAAGTTCAAATATACCATTTGCTCCTGCTCTAGAAATTACATAATCACAAGCTTTAAGCATATGTGGTAACTCATCCTTAACATATTCATATTGCTTATATCCTAAAGTTGATTCTAAGCTAGGATCTAAGTTTCCTTTACCACATACATGAATAACATTAAATTCTTTTAATATATTAGTTAAATTTTTTCTAACTTCATCATTTATACTTTTTGCACCTAAGCTTCCACCTATAACTAACAATATTTCTTTTTCATCTTTAAAGCCACAAATTTCTTTTCCTTTTGCTCTGCTTCCGTTTAATATTTCCTCTCTAATAGGTGTTCCTGTAAGTACTCCTTTGCCTTCACTTATATATTTTAAACTTTCTCTAAATGTTACACATAATTTATTACAAAATGGTGCTGCTAATTTATTAGCAAGACCTGGTGTTAAATCAGATTCATGAGCTATTACTGGTATTTTCTTTATTGAAGCTGCTATAACTACTGGCACAGCTACAAATCCACCCTTTGAAAATACTACATTTGGTTTTTCCTTAGATAATATACTTAATGCCTGGCATACACCTTTCATAACTTTAAAAGGATCAGTAAAATTTTTAAAATCAAAATATCTTCTTAATTTTCCTGAAGAAATAGGATAATACTTTATACCTGCATCAGTGATTATTTCTTTTTCTATACCATTGTAGCTACCTATGTATTCTATTTCAAAACCCTTTTCTTTAAGCTTTGGAGCTAAAGCTAAATTAGGAGTAACATGACCTGCTGTACCTCCACCAGTCATTATTATCTTATATCTACTCATAATGCACCTCTATAATTATTTATTTCATTATCATTTTACCACTTCAATATTTTTTTTCCACCATTTCCTTGAATTAAATAAAATATAGTTTTAATATTCGGGCAAGATATTAATGTCAAAGGAAAAGGAGATGAATAATTAATGTCAAACTCAAGTTCAAAGTCACAAACATTAGTACCTGAAGCAAGAGGCGGATTAGAAAAATTCAAAAATCAAGTATCTAGCGAAATGGGAGTACCATTTAGTGATTATAATGGCAATTTAACTTCTAAACAATGTGGTAGCGTTGGCGGAGAAATGGTTAAACGTATGGTGGAACAATACGAACAAGGCTTAAAATAAAATTTCATAAATCCTTTGATGCATAAAGATAGCTATTGCACTAAAATTTTAGTGCAATAGCTTCCTTCCTTTGTCAATTAGAAACTCTATAATTACTTATAACTAACTGAACCTTTTTGTTACCCATATATTCATTTATTTCTGGATAATAAACAAAATCCATTTTAACTGCTCTTGAGTTACCATCTAAAAGTCTCATATATTCTACTTCATCATAATTCTTTTTAATCTCATCTTCAAAAGCATCAATATCTCCAAAGTATATTCCCTCAATGAACATATTACCATCAGTCAAATTTAATTTTAATACATTTTTATTCTTACCTAATATTCTTACACCTCTAACGCTCAAATTTTTCACTGCAAAACTTGGTTTAGAGTTTCCTTTACCATAAGGCTCAAGCATATCTATCTCATCAATAAGACTATAATTTATCTCACTTAAATTAAGTGGCATGTCAATTGATACTTTTGGAATTACATCTTCTTCTGTTAATGTAGTCACTTCATTTAATCTATTTCTAAATTCATCAATATTTTCAATAGGTATGGACATACCCGCAGCCATTGGATGACCACCAAACTTACCTAGTAAGTCCTTGCATTTCAATAATTCCTCAAACATATTATATTCTTCTATTGAACGTCCAGAACCTTTAGCACCATCATGAGCCTTTGTAAGGATAATTGTAGGTAAATTATACTTTTCCCTAATTCGTCCAGCAATTATCCCTGCTATACTTTCATGAATATCATCTAAATATACCACTATAACCTTATTATCTTGCATTTTATTTTCTTCGATTATATGAATAGCTTTATCTACACCTTCTTTTGTAAGCTCTTGTCTTTCTTTATTTAACTCATGAAGCTTTTCAGCTAGCTCTTTTGCAGCCTTTTCATTTTCTTCCATTAATAATTTTAATGCCCATATTGCTTGCTCTAACCTTCCTGAAGCATTTATGCTAGGACCTATAACAAAACCTAATGAATAAACATTAATAGTTTTATCTTCTAAGCTCGTTGCTTTAAATAATTCCCTTAAGCCAATATTATCAGTGTTATTAATAAGCTCTAATCCTTTTTTAAGCATTATTCTATTTTCACCAACTAAGTCCACTACATCACACACAATAGCTATAGCTACGTATTGTAGTAATTCAATAGCTTCACTTTCTGGAATATTGAATTCTCTATAAAGTTCCTCAATAAATTTAAAAGCCACCCCAGCTCCACATAAGCTTTTAAATGGATAGTTACAATCCTTCCTTTTAGGATTAACTACACAATCTCCTTCAGGAATTATATATTCTCTACTACCATCTTCTTTTTCTATAAAAGGAATATCATGATGGTCTGTTATTATTACCTTCAATCCTAATTCCTTTGCTAATTTAATTTGCTCTATGGCAGAAATTCCATTATCACAAGTAATAATGACATCAACATTATCTTCTGCTGCTTTTCTTATTATACTTTCATTTATTCCATAACCTTCTTTTATTCTATCTGGTATATGAAAACTCACATTAGAATTTATCCTACTTAAAGCTCTATATAAAATATAAGTACTTATAACTCCATATACCGATAGGTAAGCTTTTGATATAATCTCTAGCTTTTCCCCCGATTCACACCGTGCATGAGAGTTTCCAACTCACACGGCGTTCCATCAAAACATAGTCTTAACTTCTTAGAAAGTGTAACTTTCCCAATTAATTTTTGATACTTTAGCCTTGCTTCGAAGCGTGTCAATTTTAGCACATGCTTTTTTATCTAGATTTATACCTTCAATTAATAAATCTTAATTGATTGCTTTTACCATATTCATCCTTTATAAACTTTGGAATATTTCTACCACTCCGCTTAATTCGCCTTTTCAGTTTCCATGACTTACACATATGCTGTATTTCATATGAAATATCACTCACATCTGCACTTATCATAGTTGCTATTCTAAAATACTGATGTACTCCATATACAATTGAATTATAATTATTTATAGCTCTATACGTATTTGCTGAACCTTCTATTTTCTTAATAACTCTTAATGCTTTTTTAAGGTTATCCTTTGTTCGTTGGATAGCTTTATCACACATGTGTGATTCTATTCTCCATTCCTTTCCTTTAGGTATAACCTTAAATTTAAAACCAAGGTATTCTGAATAGTTATTTTCTAAATTTATAACTCTTGATTTATCTTGACCTACTTCTAGATGTAATCTATGCCAAAGAAAATCTTCAACCGCAAATTTGACTTTTCTAGCATCTTCATAACATTCACAGAATATCTTAAAGTCATCAGCATACCTAACTATAAAACATTTTTTCAGCTCACTTCTTTCAAGCATTCTATATTTAACTACTCTATTTGTACCTTTCCCATCTGCTCTCTCTTTTTCAACAAAGTTTTTTGCCGGGAACAATTCCCATTGACTAGCTACCCACCAGTCTAATTCATTCAATACTACATTAGCAAACAATGAAGAAAGAATTCCTCCTTGTGATATACCCTTAGTATTTTTTTGAATTTTTTTATTATAGAGAACAGTATCTGCTTTTAGCATTTTGAGATAATAGCTATAATTTTTTTATCTTGTATCCCTATATTCCATAATTGTTTCAGAAGTTTACTATGATTAACATTCTGAACCTCCCACGACTAAAGTCGCAGGGTTCTTGGTCGATAGTACCAATGTAC
>JAKSUK010000134.1 GCA_024409095.1 Clostridium sp. | reverse complement strand
TTTACTATATCTATAAAATTCTTTAATATTTTATGTCCCTCTTCTGTAAGCTCTGCTTCAGGGTGAAATTGTACTCCATATATAGGATAAGCTTTATGCTTTACTGCCATTATTACCTCATCCTCAGTTTTACATATTATTTCCAATTCTGCTGATATGCTATTATTTTCTATTTCTAAAGAATGATACCTTGTAACCTTTAATGGATTTTTAATATCTTTGAATATATGCTCATTATTATGAACAACTTCACTTATCTTACCATGCATAGGAACTTTACCTTTAACAATTTTAGCACCAAAATGATGTCCAATACATTGATGTCCAAGACATATGCCTAGGATAGGTAATTTCCCTTTAAATCTTTCTAAAATTTCAAGACTAATTCCTGCTTGCCTAGGGTCCTTTGGTCCTGGAGAAATTACAATTCCATTTATATTCATATTTTCTATATCATCAATTGTTATCTTATCATTTCTATAAATTATTATTTCTTCATCTAACTCCTTAAAATACCTTACTAGATTATATACAAAAGAGTCATAGTTATCTATCATTAATAACATTTTTTTCCTCCGCTTATACAACGTTTTACAAATTGTGCTACAATATTTATTGAATAATTATATCATATGTTCTTGTTTAATAAAAACTATTAGTTGAAAGGAGATTTAAATCATTATGACAATATGTGATTTACACACACATTCTACAGCTTCCGATGGAACTTCTTCACCATCAGAAGTTGTTAAAAGAGCCAAAGTAGCTAATGTAAAGTATTTAGCACTTACTGACCATGATACTTTTTCTGGAATAGAGGAAGCTTTAAAAGTAGCTAAAGAGCTTAATATAGAGTTGATTCCTGGAATAGAAATATCTACCTATTTTAATAAAGAAGCTATTCATGTTTTAGGCTTTTTCAAAGATAATGGATATAAAAATAAAGAATTAAATAATTTCTTAAACTCAATAAAAACTAAGAGAATAACTAGAGCTGAAAAAATAGTTGAAAATCTTGCTAAATTTCATGATATCCATATAACGCTTGAATCTATTATGAAAAATAGCAAAGATACAATAGCAAGACCTCATATAGCTAAAGCTATTATTGATGCTGGTTATGAATATGATAAAGAATATATATTTGAACATTTCATTGGTAATGATTGTCCTGCTTATATACCAAGTGTACAAATAGATACTAAAGATGGTATAGAGATTTTAAAAAAACATGGTGCTATAGTAGTTTTAGCTCACCCTGTACTTTTAAAGAAAAGTTCTTTTGAAGATATTTTAGCTCTTGGCTTTGATGGTCTTGAAGCAATATATCCTATTAACTCAAATGAAGATACAAAAAAATTCTTAAATTATGCTAAAGATAATAACCTTATAATTACTTGTGGCTCAGATTCTCATGGTGAAAAAGATGATATTAAACATGGTAGCTTAGGGTCTATGGAAATGAATGAAGAATGGTTAGAAAAGTTTTTAACTAAACTTAAAGCTTAGTTACTATATATTATAATTGCTCAAAAAAAGAAATAGCACATCATTATGCTATTTCTTTCTTATATTATTCAGCTATAAGGAATGCCTTATATCCTCTCATTGTTTCAAAGATATCTACTTTGCTTGCAACTTCCCATGGAGCATGCATATTTTGAAGAGCAACACCACAATCAATTACTTCCATACCGTACTCAGCTAATATATAAGCAATAGTACCGCCACCACCTTGGTCAACTTTACCTAATTCAGCCATTTGATATGTAACATCACTTTCATCCATTACATTTCTAAGCCATGCAACAAATTCAGCATTAGCATCATTGCATCCACTTTTTCCTCTTGCTCCAGTATATTTAGCAAATGCTAATCCTTTACCAAAGAATGCTGTATTTTTCTTTTCATATGCTCCAGCATAATTAGGATCAAAAGCTGCTGTAACATCTGAAGAAAGCATTTTTGAGTTAGCTAATGCTCTTCTTAATTTTAGTTCAGAATAATCACCTAATCTATCCATTAATTCTGCTACTGCATTTTCAAAGAATCTTGATTGCATTCCTGTAGCTCCTATACTTCCTACTTCTTCTTTATCTACTAATAATATTGCTGAAGTCTTTTTAACATTTTCAGTTTTTAATAAAGCTAAAAGAGAAGTATATGCACAAATTCTATCATCATGACCATATCCTGCAACCATGCTTCTATCTACGCCATAGTCTCTTGCATTTTCAGCTGGGACCACTTCTAGTTCAGCTGATAAGAAATCTTCTTCTTCAAAATCATATTTTTCTTTTAGTAGTTTTAATATATTAGCCTTAACAGCTTCTTTTTCTACACCTTCTAAAGGCATACTACCAACTAAAATGTTTAAATCTTCACCAGCAATAACTTCGGAAGCTTTCTTTTGCTGTTGTTCTGATGCTAAATGTATTAATAAATCTGAAACCATAACAACTGGATCACTTTCTTCTTCACCAATTACTACGTCTATTTTTGTACCATCTTTTTTAACTACAACACCATGTAGAGCTAGAGGTAAAGTTACCCATTGATACTTTTTAACTCCACCATAATAATGAGTTTCCATTAAAGATAATTCACTATCTTCATATAATGGATTTGGTTTTAAATCCAATCTAGGTGAATCTACATGAGAACCTATAATTCTCATACCACTTTCAATGCTCTCGCTTCCTATTAAAAATAATACTAGAGATTTATCCATATTGTTATAATATACTTTATCTCCTGCTTTCAAAGATTCTCCAGTAGCTATAACCTTTTTTAAATCTCTATATCCTATTTCTTTTGCTAAAGAAATAGCTTCTTTAATAGATTCTCTTTCAGTTTTACAATCAGATATGTATTTCTTATATCCTTCACAAAAATCAAATATTTCTTGCTTTTTAGCATCATCAAATTTTAACCATGCATTTTTTTTATTACTCAATATTCTCACCATCCTAATTATTTTCTGAAGTTATATTTTCCATCCTTCTCTCTATAATATCAACAGGACTTATATCTGACATTAAAGAATGTCTATAGTTTACTGCAGCTGCCTCAATGATTACTGCAATATTTCTACCTGGTCTTACTGGTACTCTAAGCTTTCTAACATTAACACCTAATATGTCCTGTGTTTCTTGATTAATTCCAAGTCTGTCATAATCTCCATTGTCTTTCCAATGTTCAAAATGCATAACAAGGTTTATATCCTTAGATTCTTGTACTGAACTTAACCCATATAATGCAGTAACATCAATTATTCCAATTCCTCTCACTTCAAGCATTCCAATAGTAATTCTTGGGGATGTCCCAATAAGTTCTCCATCTATTTCTTTAATGTCAACAGCATCATCAGTTACTAGCCTATGCCCTCTTTTAATAAGTTCTAAGGCAGTCTCACTTTTACCAATTCCACTTTCACCTGTAATTAATATACCTATACCATATACATCTACAAGAACACCATGTAGTCTAGTTTCTGGTGCAAATTTATCTGATAAATATATAGTCATATTACTTATGAAATTTGTAGTAACTGATGTTGTCCTTAAGAGCCAAGTTTTATTTTCCTTAGCAGCCTTTATAAACTCTTCATGTGGCTCTAAGCCCCTTGTTATTACAACACACTGAGAATTAAAACTAAAATATTTTTCTACCCTTTTTCTCCTCAGCTCTCTGCTCATATCTCCAATAAAACTCCATTCTGCTTTACCAACTACCTGTAATCTTTCAGGAGCAAAGTAATTATAAAATCCAGCCAATTGAAGTCCTGGTCTATTTATATCACTAACAGTTATCTGTACGTCCTTTTCGCCTTCAACTAATACTTCTAAATCAAAATCTTTAATTAATGTTTCTACTGTAACTGACAATGCTTACCACCCTTTATTTTTTTTGCTTATTTTTTGGTTCTATTCCTGCAAGTTGACTTCTAAAGTTTGCTTTAACTCTATCTATATAAATTCTTCTTAAATGAGCTTGTTCTTCTTTTTCAGCTTCATTTAATCCCTCTTCCTTGCTCTTTTTATATAATTCATTTATCTTAGCTGTTATCTCATCTATCTTTGCATTTGTATAATCCATTTTAATATTTCCTTTCATAATTAACTTCTTATGATTATTTTACAT